>NZ_CEFZSK010000001.1:0-150303 GCF_979581665.1 Nitrospira sp. Vd2
GGTTGGGCGGGCTTCTTCGAGACGCGCTTAGCCTTGGCACTTTTTGCAGGGCTCTTAGCCATAGGGCCACCTTCCAGGGAAAAAAGTGGCCAACTATACACAAGGCCTTGCGCCGGCGTCAATGCTGGCTGTCGGGCCTTTACAGATCGCGCCGGCCCTCGATGGATTTCAACAGGGTCACCTCGTCGGCATATTCGATGTCCATGCCGACGGGAATGCCGTAGGCGATGCGGGAGACTGTGACCCCGAGCGGCTTGATGAGTTTGGTGAGGTAGATTGCGGTCGCTTCTCCTTCGATCGTCGGATTCGTCGCAATGATCACCTCCTGCACGCCGCCCTCCTTGAGTCGATCGATGAGCTCTTGGGCGCGAATGTCGTTCGGGCCCACGCCGTCGAGCGGCGAGAGCGACCCCAGGAGGACGTGGTAGAGGCCGCGATACGCGCCGGCTCGTTCGATCGCGTAGAGCGTGCTCGGCTCCTCGACGACGAGAATCTTCGTCTGATCCCGCTTCGGATCCTGACAAAACTCACACAGCTCTCCCTCGGCAATGTTCCGGCACCGCTGGCAGAACGATAGCCCTTCCTTGACGGCTTTGATCGCGTCGGCGAGACGGAGCGCTTCCTCCTTGTCGGCCTTGAGCAGATGGAATGCCAACCGTTGGGCGCTCTTCTGGCCGACACCGGGAAGCCGGATGAGTTCTCGAACGAGGCGGTTGAGCAACCCCTGATTATCGACTGCCATGCGTCTGGTGGTGATCGAAGAGAAATGTTTTAGAACAGCCCGGGGATTCGGAGCCCGCCGGTGATCGATTTCATTTCATTCGCCATCATCTCTTTCGCCTTGCGTAACGCCTCCCCGGTGGCCGCAACGATGAGATCTTGCAGCATCTCCACGTCGCCCGATTTCATGACCTCGGGATCGATTTTCACCGCGACGATGTCCATGGCGCCGTTGGCCGTCACCATCACCATCCCGCCGCCGGCCGTCCCCTCGACCGTCTTTGCAGCTGCCTGCTCCTGAATTTTGGCGAGCTGCTCCTGCATGGCCTGCGCCTGCTTCATCATGTTGCCGAAATTCCCGAAGGGGTTCTTAGACATCGCGGCACTCCTTCATTATCTCAGAACCGGCCGAATCTCACTGACCTCGCCGCCGAAGATCGCGAGGGCTTGCCTGACCAGAGGGTGGGCCCGCGTCTGATCCAAGAGCGCGCTCTTCTGATCTCGCTCTTTGGCCGCCCGCAGTTCCGACACGCTGGGGGCGGCGGCCTGTACGTCGTCGGTTTGAATGACACGGAGCTGAACTGGAACGCCGGCGACTTCTGAGCAGATCGCAGAAATCATCTGAATCGAGTCATCCTTTTGCACGCGATCCAAGGCGACCGACGCGCTGGGAGGGTAGCCGATCGTGACGGTATTGGCTTCCATCCCAATGAACCTGGCCATAGCGAGAAACGGACCGATGCTGGGGTGCCGATGCTCGACGCGTTCGACCACTCGCTCCCATACGAGGACAGTGGAAGATGTGGGTGGCGTCGGGGCGACGGGCGGTCTTGCAGATGCCCGGCTCACGTGATCCGGCGCGCCCGATTCACGATGCGGGGCAGGGGGCGGTGGAACACGAGCCGGGACCGGCGTCTCCGCGTCTCGGCTTTGCCGAGCCGCAGGAGCGGCTGGCGTTGTCTGACGTCCCGCAGGTATTGCTGTACCGACTGGCGGTGGCTGAGTCCCCTTATTCTGGCGCTCATCCTGCGCTGCTGATCCCGCGCGCGGAGAGACGGGGGGATGTGTGCCGGCTCGAACAGGATCAGTCGTCCCGAGATGGGTCGCGCGCACCGCGGCGATCTCCAGGACAAACCGTGGATGCGCGCTCACGCGCAAGCCATCCTCGGCTTCAGAAAAGATGCGAAAGAGCTCGTTGAGATGTGCGGTCGTGAGGGACTGCGCATCACGGAGTAATTGGCGAAGTTCATCGTCGGAGAGATCGATCAGCTGGCGGAGTCCGGCGAGATCCTGCCCAGCCGGCACGACGGATGCCACAAGAAGATTGCGGACGTGTTCGACGAGATCATTGGTGAACGCGCGAAGATCATGGCCTTGATCCAGCAATCTGGCAATCACGTTCAGCGCCCGAGGACCGTCGTGCCGGACAACGGCCGTCATGAACTCGCGGACGGACTCCTGAGGAACGGAGCCCAACAGCGAGGCAATATCATCGTGCTTGATGGTCTTTCCCCCGAAGGACACCGCTTGATCGAGAAGGCTCAGCGCGTCCCGCATGCTGCCCTCACTGGCCCGTGCGATGGAGGCCAGGCTCCGGTCCTCGACCGTCAGGCCGTCCTGATCGGCGACATATCGGAGGCGATGAACGATTTCGGTCCGCGGGATACGGCGAAAGTTGTAGTGTTGGCAGCGGGAGAGAATCGTCGCGGGGATCTTATGGATCTCGGTCGTGGCAAAGACGAACACGACATGGGCCGGCGGCTCTTCCAGCGTCTTCAACAGCGCATTGAAGGCCGAATTCGACAGCATGTGGACTTCGTCGATGATATAGACGCGGTACTGACCCCGGAACGGCGTAAACTTGATGTTCTCGCGAATCTCCCGGACGTCGTCCACGCTGGTGTTCGAGGCGCCGTCGATTTCGATAACATCTACTGACGTCCCGTTTGCGATCTCCGTACAATTCGCGCACCCGCCGCACGGATGACTCGTCGGCCCCTGTTCGCAGTTGAGGGCCTTGGCAAGAATCCGCGCGATCGTCGTCTTGCCCACTCCGCGGCTTCCCGAGAACAAAAAGGCATGAGCGATGCGGTTGGTTGCGATTGCGTTCGTCAACGTTTGCACGACGTGCGGCTGCCCAATCACGTCGTCGAACACCGCGGGCCGGTATTTTCTCGCCGAAACTTGATATTCCATGATTCGCTTGGTCGTGATCCTGTGAGATCTATGTGAAATCTAGTTGTGCAGTTGCGGATGGTCTTCGATTACGTGTTCCACAATGCCGGGTGGCGATGCTTTGGCTAATGAAAACGGGGCCAGGTGATCCTGCGGCACACAGAGTGACCTACTTACCGTTGCTTCCTTCCGGACCTGGCGGGGTTCGCAAGCTTCTGTTGCACAGGGCCCGGCCCCTACTTTCTTGGCGCGATATCCGCCGGTTTTACCAGTTCAGGCAATGGCGCGCCAGAATTACCGACCGGCAACTCCCACGGACGCCATAACAGGGCGTCGCCGGAGCGACATTTAAAATAGAAGGTCACTAAGCGACGCCGCTTCCGGTGCTTGCTCGCCGCGAGAGGGTGGTACCTGGCGCGTCACTGCCTGATCGTTATCGTCTGTCGGTTCCTATCGCGCCAAAACATGGCGGAGAGGGTGGGATTTGAACCCACGGTGCCGTTTCCAGCACACGTGCTCTCCAGGCACGCCGATTCGGCCGCTCTCGCACCTCTCCGGAAAATTTTTAGCTATACTTGTTCGGAGGAACGGCATCTTAACACGCACCCGATATGGCGGCAAGGCGCGGGCGGGAGCCTAGATGGCGGCCTTCCTTTACCTTGAAGAGATTTTTTCCGACAAAGCTGATACAGTGACGATGGTCAATACGGGTATCACCTTAGCAACATTATCGTCTCATGGTAAGTGACCCCTCCGGAGCGAGTGGCAAGCTGCTTGCTGCCAGTGCTATTGCTGCCCGCCGTGTCCAGTGGATCGAGGCGCTTCACCGTCTCGCAACAATTCACGAAGCCGATCATTGGGAAGCGCTAGAACAGAAGATGTCGGCGGTGAAACCGGCGATTCTGCTCCTGGACCTGGCGCTTCCCGACCTGCGCGGCCGTCAGGGCCTCCAAGAACTACAGCGACTCAGCCCCGCCACGAAAATTATTCTCTTCACCAAAGCCCCAACCGAGACCGAGGGGACGGCCATGCTCGAAGCCGGTGCAAAGGGGTATTGCAGTACCGAGATCGATGCGGTCTTGTTGGTGAAAGCTGTGCGGATGGTGCAAAGAGGTGAGGTGTGGGTTGGGCGAAAGGTGATCTCTCATCTGCTGGACACCCTCGTGTCTCTGACCGAACAACAACGCAATCGGGCTCTGCCGAAGGGCGATCCGGCTCTGGAAGGGCTGACTCCACGCGAGCGCGAAATCGTCGAGCAGATCGGCAACGGTGCGAGTAACAAGGAAATTGCGCATTCATTGCATGTCTCCGAGAAAACGGTCAAGGCCCACCTTACGTCGATCTTTCGCAAGCTCGGCGTCGCAGACCGACTCCATTTGGCCTTGTACGTGAACGGGCATCGGCAGGCTCCTCGGTAAGGACAGAACGGCCGAGGGGCGGCTGTGAAAGGAGGATGGTGGGGTCCATAACGGTAGTGATCGCGGATCGGGAACGACGCCGAAGCGCGACCTGCCTGGAGCTCTTGAAGCGAGCGCGTACCGTTCGTGTGCTTGGCTCCGCAGCGAACGTGCAGGAGGCGGTGGCGTTCGCCGAGCGACGACCCGACATCATCCTGCTGGACCTCAAGCTGACGCAGGCAAGCGACCACGCGGTCGTTGCGTTGATTCGCGCAAAGAGTCCGCGCACCCAGATCATTCTCTTGTCAGGTCGCGCCCGAGACGCCGAAATTCTCGATGCGATCGCTCAGGGCGCGCGTGGGTATTTAGGGACCGTTCTCCTGCGCCGATTTCTGGTGAAGGCCGTGAAAGTCGTGGCCGCCGGAGAGTCGTGGGTTTCGCGGGCGATGGTCTCAAAACTGATCGATCGCCTCGCGCGCATCGGTCATCACTAACCGTACCTGGCGCGCCAGAGGCCGCTCGATGGCGGATCCACCGGGCAGGGGCGCGCCAGAGTTTCCTGTCGGCCATGGCCATGCTCACCGAAAGTGGTGTCGCGCGGCGCGACTCTCTTTCATTGACGTCGCTCAAGGCGAGATGCTTCTTGGCTCAACATAACGGTACGAGCCCTGTCAGTCCGTCGGTTGCTCCCGCCGTTTAGAACCCGTCGTTCCCCGCCTTGTGATCCTCTTGCCTGGACTTAAGTCCAATTGATTGAAAAGACGATGACCCTTTACTGTCGCGCGAGCAGCGAGGGGGATGTGGATTCGATCAGTGTCGTAGTGGCTGACCAGAAGAAAACTCACCGGACGTCTTATATGCGGCGACTCCGGCCGGAGCCCGGGATCTCGGTCGTCGCCGAGGCTGGCACTCCGTATGAAGTCATGAGAGCGCTACGGCTCAAACCCCAAGTGCTCCTTCTGGATTGGAAGATGTCCGTCATGCACGGCTTTTCGGTGCTCCCGCTGGTGCGGCGTCAAAGCCCTGCAACGCGGGTCATTTTGATCGGTGACCGCCTATCACGCGCTCGGATGCTTCGCGACCTGGCGCTCGGGGCGCGCGGCTATATGCGGCGTGCGCGTGCTCGCGTGCATCTCGCCAAGGCGGTGAGAGTCGTTGAGGACGGAGAGGCTTGGGTCCCGCGAACGATCGTCCCTCCGATCGTGGCCGCGGTTGCTCAAGCGAGCGAATAAAGACATCACATGGTCTGCACGCGTTGCCTGCGATCCAATCGCGCGGTCTTCACGCGCATCCTGCCCGGTCGGGCCTATGCCGTGCTGTGCGGCGGATGCTTGAATGAGGTCAACGGCACGATCGCAGACCAATTGCGAGCAGAACAGACGATTGGAGGCTCACCTCAGCGAAGGCTTGCGGGCGCGGCACCTGTCGTCGCATCTTCGATTCGCCTGCCATTTCCGCTCCTGCTGTTTCGGAACCCAGTGCGTCTCCCGACGTAGCGCGGTTGACCTGCAACGAGATCAGCTCAAACGGACACGGATGAGCACTGCGAACCCCACGGCCCATCGTATGGGCCGGGCCGTCGTGGGCGTGGCGTGATGGTCAGAGAACGCAGGTCGTCGTTTGGCGCTCGCCGGCGACGCCGTCTCCCGACACCGTGGCGAGAATTTGGTAATGACCCAGTCCCAATTCTTTTCCGTACGCCTGACCGACAAGGATGTCTTGGACGTGCTGATGATCCCAGGTGCGGAAGTATGAGCGGCCTTCCTTCAGGCCGTCGAAGTCGTGCCCTTCCAGTGCTTTGATGACGGCTGCGGTATCGGTCGTCCCTGCCCGACGCACCGCTTCGAGGATCTGGATCATCGCCGCATAGCCGAGATAACAGCGAGAGGTCGGCGTGTGGTTGTATTTCTCGATGACACCTTGGATGAAGCGTCGCGAGCTCTCGGTGTTGACTTTGGGATCCCAGATTAACCCCCAAATGCCCGCATTGTTCGCATAGCCGAGCGGCCGGCCGATCTGCTCGCCGGCAATCAGGCCGCCCACGCCGATCTTCTCCTTCGCCAGGTCCAGTTTCGTATACGCCTTCAACGCGTTCACCAGATCCCAGCCGTAGAGATTGAGGATCACCGCCTGTGGTCTAGCGGCATGTGCCTCATGCCATGCGGCAGTAAAGTCGGTGGCGCCGAAGGCGGTGATCGTCTCACCAATAACTTCGCCCCCCTGCCCGGTAAGTGCCTCCACCATTGCCTGCTTTGCCGATTTTCCGTCCATGGTGTCGGCGGTGATGAAGTACCATTTACCCCCGTATGCCTTGACGATGTGCGGCGCAACGGCCTTGGCCAGCATCTTTGCGTTGGGCATGAAGACGAACGTGTGTGAGTTGCAACGGGAGCCGGTCAGCTCGGGGATGTGGGCTCCCGTCACCATGAACAACTTGTTTTCCTGCTGCGCAAGCGCAGCGACCGCCAACGCGACGTCGCCATTGAACGTGCCCATGAGAAAATCCACCCGGTCTTCGCGAATGAGTTTCGTCGCGGCTTTGACGGCGGTCTGCGGGTTCGACGCATCGTCCATTTCAATCAACGTGCCTTGTCGTCCTAAGACGCCGCCCCGCTTGTTGTAGAGATCGAGCGCAACCGTTGCGCCGTGTACGTCATGGATGGACGAGGTTTTGTATGGGCTGGACAAAGGATCAATGATGCCGATCTTGATCGAGTCGGTCTTACCCGAATCACCATTCAGTGCGAGTGAGCGATCCAGCATGGCCCAATCGCCGAGAGCCAGCCCGCCTCCTACCACCGCCGACCACTTCAAAAATTCCCGTCGGGACAACGTCGCCATGCGTTCCTCCTCGTAGGACCGCTAAGCGGAAAGACCGCATAAGTATAACACGGATGAGAAGAATTACGGGATGGCTGCGTGAGGAGGTCGACGGGCACGCGCGGGCTTACGCCCGCACGTGCATTGTTGGCATGCTTACGGATTCTCGGAGGACAGCTCCGTATCGGTCATCTTCAAGGACCAAAATGCGGCTTCCTTCAGCTTCTTGATGCCGGGGTCGTCTCCGCGCTTGGCTTGAAGCTCACGATCCAGCTGATGCAGCGGCTCAATGGCCCGTTTGTCCGGCACCTTGCCGATGGCCCAGACGACCTCGGTCCGCACGCCGATGTCGAGATTGGGTCGGAAGAGCATATCTAATAAAGGAGGGATCACGCTCGCGTCCCCGAACGTTCCGCCCACCTGGCCGAGCCCTTTGGCCGCGGCTGCTTGCAACTCCGGATCGTTGGAGTTCTTCAACATATCGACGAGGATCGGGATCGCCTCCCTCCCGGTGTTGCCCAAGGCAACCGCCGCTTGTTTCGCAAGGTCCTTGTCCTTAAGCGCATCCTTGAGTTTCGGGAACGCCTCGTCGGCCTGCATCTCCCCAAGCAGCGAAATGATCTTGAGCTTGCGCATCTGCGAGGTGCCTGGCGCGTCGAGAAGCGTCAGCAGGCGATCCGCCTGACCCCACTCGGCCGTGAGGAGCAGGGGAAAGTCATATTGCTCAAGTCGCTGCGTGAGTTTCTCCATCGCATAGGCACCGGGGTCGGCCGCGCCGGCTTTCTGCGCGGCCTCCACCGCATCCGGGAAGTCGGTGCGGACTTCCTTTTGCCACTTGATTTTGGTCGAGCCGAGGAAATAATTGAGTTGGCATGCCGGCCCCTTCCAAATCCGTGACGGAGAGTCAGGCAAGTCGGCATCTCCGCCTGTCGGCGTCGTCCCTTCCCAGGTCTTGCGCTGCTCGCATTTCACGCGAAGCAGCACGTCATGCGGTTGTGCGGGCGGCACCACCTTGTAGCCGACTTCCTCCAAGCGTCGCGTGACGGTCGCCGCAATGGAATCGGCCGGGACGGTGCCCTTATCGGTAATTGCAATGGCGTCGACTGCGACGGTCTGGGCTTTGGCCAAATGTTCCTTCTGCTCGGGAGTGAAGTATTCACGATAGGCCCAACTCGTGGTACTGACGAGACCGATCGTCAAGGTGAGCAGGGCCGTTAGCGCGAAGTGCGTCATGGCTGCTCCTCTCTGTGAATGATTTAGGATGATGGCGGGATTCGAGCAACCCCACTCGGCGATCTCTTGTCACAGTATACGACGCGCGGAGGGCTACTGCTACAGCGATCAAGGGTGATTTGGCCGTCTTGACACGGGCCCGCTGGTCGGACTACAACGTAGCCGTGGCGACTACAGCCATCTCGTTCGAGAAGTTCCGAAGCTCCTCGATAGTCGGTGCGCGAGAGTGGCGGAACTGGCAGACGCGCGAGACTTAGGATCTCGTGGGCAACCGTGGGGGTTCAAGTCCCCCCTCTCGCACCAACCCGCGGCGTCGTCGACCCGCCCTTCCTTGATCGTTGAATCGCCCGCATCACTCCACATTCCATGACGTCGGTGAAGAGGTGGGAATCACATGAAACTGGAAGTCACTGAACTAGGCCCCAGCAAGCGAGCCCTTCGCATTGAAGTGCCCGAGGACGAAGTCAACCGGCAGTTCGATCAAGCCTACTTGGATTTGAACCGGCAGGTTCGTATTCCGGGGTTCAGGCCCGGCAAGGCGCCGCTCGCCCTGCTTGAAAAGCGCTATGCCAAAGCCGTGGAAGAAGAGCTGGTCCGCAAACTGATCCCTGATTACTATGACCGGGCGGTGCGGCAGGCGGGGATCGTGCCCGTTGTGGTTGATGTCCCACCGCTGGAGCGGGTGAAGATCAAGAAGAATGCGCCGTTCGCCTTTACCGCCACGGTCGAAATCAAGCCAAAAATCGAATTAAGGGACTACAAGGCTCCGAATCCCATTTCGCTCAAACCCGATAAGCGGACGGTCACTGATGAGCAAGTCACGCAGGCCTTGGAGGCACTTCGTGAGCAACAGGCGCAGCTGACCGCCGCTCCTCCCGGCACGGCGCTGGCGGAGGGTGACTACGCGGTGCTGGATGTTGAAGGATTCGTCGATGGCGTCCCGCTGGAAGGCGCGAAGAAGGAAGGGCAGCTCCACAAGGTTGGATCGAAGACGCCGGTCTTAGGGCTTGAGATCGATACGCACATCACCGGGAAGCGGGAAGGCGAGAGCGTCGAGCTCTCGCAACCATATCCCGCCTCGCATCCCGATGCGCGCTTGGCCGGCAAGACCGCCGTCTTTCGCGTTACCGTCAAAGGCGTGAAGCGAAAGCAACTGCCTGCACTGGATGATGAGTTTGCAAAGGACTGCGGTGCGTATACGAGCCTCGAGGAGTTGAAAGGGAAGCTCCGCAGCGAGATGGAAGCGGCATTGAAGCGCTCGATCGAGGAGTCGTACAAAGATCAGGTGCTCACCCGCCTGGTCGAGATGCATCATTTCGACATCCCGGAAACGTTGGTGGAGCGTGAGTTGACCGCCATGGTCCGGCAGCGTCTGGAAGCCCGAGCGCGGCAGGCCAAGCGCGGTGATGAAGCGGCGATCCGGCAAGAGGACGTCGCACGATTGCGCGACGAGTTGAAGCCGGACGCGATGCGGCGCGTCAAGGTTGGTTTGATCCTCGAAGCCATCGCGGAGAAGGAAGGGCTACGCGTCGAGGAGGCCGACGTGGCCGCGGAACTCGAGCGGCTTGCCCGGCGGCTCAAGCTCTCCGCTGAGGACGTGAAGCGGATGGTGGAGGCCGGAGGGCCGGACCTGCGCGATGAATTGCTCGGGCGCGTCCTTGCCGACAAGTCGTTGGACTTCGTCTATCGACACGCCGTCATTCAAGGGTGACGCGGCCCGCGGTCGCGCCCGACCGCCGCGTCGCCGCACGGTCGTTCATCGAAGGAGAAGGAGTGACGCTGTGAAAAGTGTGGTAAGATTAGCGTCGACTTGAGGAGATTCTCGTCGTCAGAAATGGGGCGGGGCGAAAGGAAAGAGAAAAGAGAAAGGACACTCAGCAGATGTTAGTGCCGATTGTCATCGAACAGACCAACCGCGGTGAACGCGCCTATGACATTTACTCGCGCTTGCTCAAAGACCGGATCATTTTCTTGGGTGCCCCGATCGACGATGTGTTCGCCAATCTCGTGATTGCCCAACTGTTGTTCCTCGAGGCCGAAGATCCGGAAAAAGACATCAATCTCTACGTGAACTCGCCGGGCGGGAGCGTGACGGCAGGGCTGGGCATCTATGACACGATGCAGTACATCAAGCCGCCGATCAACACGATCTGTCTCGGACAGGCCGCGAGCATGGGCGCCGTGCTGCTGGCGGCCGGGACGAAAGGCAAGCGATATGCGCTCCCCAACGCGCGGATCATGATTCACCAGCCCATGGGTGGATTTCAGGGGCAAGCGACCGAGATCGACATCCATGCACGCGAAATTTTGAAAATTCGTGAACGGTTGAACGAAATCCTCGCGAAGCACACCGGACAGCCGCTCGACAAGATTGCACAAGACACCGAGCGCGACTATTTTATGTCGGGGGACGAAGCAAAGCGGTACGGACTGATCGATGAGGTGATTACGCGGCCGCCCAAAGCGGCCAAGGAGTTGGTGAAGGACGGCGGGCGGGAGAAGGACGGCAAGGAGAAATAGGACCTATGCCCAAACAGGAAAAAATGGACCGCCATCTTCGATGCTCGTTTTGCGGAAAGAGCCGAGATGAGGTTCGGAAGCTGATCGCGGGCCCTACCGTCTATATCTGCGATGAGTGCGTGAACCTCTGCAACGACATCATCGCGGAGGATTGGGAAGAGACCAAAGAAGAGATCTCGTCGAAGCTCCGAAAACCGTCGGAGATCAAGCATCATCTGGATCAGTATGTGATCGGGCAGGAGCGGGCCAAGAAAATTCTGTCGGTCGCCGTCCACAACCATTATAAGCGGATCTCCGCCAACGAAGTCGACGATGTCGAGTTGCAGAAGGGCAATATTCTCGTCATCGGACCGACCGGAACCGGCAAAACTCTGCTGGCGCAGACCCTCGCCCGCTATCTCGATGTCCCGTTCACGCTCGCGGACGCGACGACCTTGACCGAAGCCGGCTACGTCGGCGAGGACGTGGAAAATATCATCCTCAAGCTGCTGCAAGCCTCCGATTACGACGTCGAGCGCGCCGAGCGTGGCATCGTGTACATCGACGAGATCGACAAGATCAGCCGAAAGAGCGATAGCCCGTCGATTACTCGTGATGTGTCGGGTGAAGGAGTCCAGCAGGCGCTGTTGAAGCTGATCGAGGGGACGGTCGCGAATGTGCCGCCCCAAGGCGGACGAAAGCATCCGCACCAGGAGTTCATCCAAGTCGACACGAGCAATATTCTCTTCATTTGCGGCGGCGCGTTTGTCGGGCTGGAAGCCATCGTCGAGCAGCGGCTCAATAAGAAGTCGATCGGCTTCGGAGCCGATGTCAGGGGCAAGAGTGAGCATCGGCTCGGCGAGTTGCTCGCCCAGGTGCAACCGGAGGACCTGCTGAAATACGGATTGATCCCGGAGTTCGTCGGGCGGCTTCCGGTCATTGCCACGCTCGAAGAGTTGGACGAGAAGGCCCTGATCCGGATCCTCACGGAGCCGCGCAATGCCTTGACCAAGCAGTATGAGAAGCTGATGTCCTTCGAAAAGGTGAAATTGAAATTCACCGACGGCGCGCTTGGCGCAATTGCCCGCAAGGCCTACACGCAGAAAACCGGCGCCCGCGGTTTGCGCGCGATTTTGGAAGAAGTGATGCTCGATGTGATGTATGAAATTCCATCACAGAAGCAGATCAAGGAAGTCATCGTCACGGAAGAAGTGATTCAAGGCAAGAGCCAACCGATCCGCCTCTTCGATCACGACAAGGAAATGAAGAGCGCGTAAGCGTCCTCGCCTTCACCGCCATCAGCCTGGCCGCGACGTGTGGGTCGCGGCCTTCCGTCTTCTCGACATTCCGTAGTCCTTCGCTATACTTGTCAAGTCACGGGTGGAGGCCATGAGACTGCCGGTTATCCTTACGTCCGGTCATAAGGGCAAGGCGCTCGAGCTCGACTGCGAACGGGAACTCATTACCGTGCGCGGCCCCAAAGGGGAGAAGCTCGGGTCAGTGTCCTGGGCGTTCATTATTGAACAAGCGTGGACCGCAAGCGAGCCCGAACGTCCTCAGGACCTCCGCCACCAACCGAGGTTGTCGCTGGTCCTGAAGGTTCGGTACACGACGGCGGGTGGGAAAACGGTCGAAAGCCGAGCCGGTGGGATCGGCGGCGGCGGTTTGTTCATCGAAAGTGATAGCCCCCTGCCCGTGGGGACGGATATCGAGCTGGCCTTCACGTTGCCTGATCAGCCCAATGAATGGCTCCATGCCAAAGGCACGATCGCGTGGGTCTGCCCCAAGGCCGACCACTATACGTTTTCGCCGGGCATGGGCGTGCGATTCAATGACATCGCGGCGGACGCCCGTGTCCGGATCGTCCAGCTCGTCAATTCGCTCAAGCGGTTATGATGCGGTCGGGAGCCGTTGCCGGTCAGGCCAGGATGGCACCTGGCTCCGGCCGGATCCTATAGGGAGAAGAAGGAGAGATCATGAGGTTGACGGTCACGGCGTCGGAGATCCACCAGGGCAAAGTCCTCGAGCTCGACTGCGATCAGGAAATCGTGAGCGTGTTGGATACCAACGGTCAGCTGCTGGGCAGTGTGAGCTGGGATTCGGTGATCGATTGGGTCCGCTCGACGGCTCAACAGGACGGGTGTCGGCATGTCCGCGCCCATCCCCGGGCGCCCTTAGCCGTCAAGGTGCGGTACAGTACGCCGGAAGGTAAGAATTATGACGGGCTCACCGGCGGCATCGGTGGCGGAGGCCTCTTCATCGAGAGCAGCATGCCGCTGCCCGTCGGCTCTGATCTCAGTATTGAATTCGCCTTGCCGGATCGGCCGCTCGAGCAGATCAAGGCGAAAGGGAAGGTCTGCTGGGTGCGGAGTAAGCCGGACCGGTTCACGCTCTATCCCGGGATGGGTATCCAGTTCACCGACATCGAGCCGGCCGCCCGAGACCACGTGATGGATTTGGTCAAGTCGCTCATCGAGGTTCGGCAGGTTTCGTCAGTTCCGCGATAGCCCAGTGTACCCATCGCTGCACGCTCGGATTGGCATCCTGCGTCGCGGCCTGCAGCATCCGCACCGTCGTCTCGTCTCCTAGCTTCCCCAAACGGTAGGCGGCCTCACTGCGTACCCCTGCGTCATCGTCCTCCCGAAGGCGTTCGGCAAGGACCGAAATGGCCCGACGGTCGCCGAGCTCACCAAGCGCGGCCACTGCCGCATGCCTGACCTTTGGATCATGATCCCGCAACGTCTCAACCAGATTCGGAAAAGCCTCTGCTGCTTCCATCTCACCGAACGCGAGGAGGACGGCCTGCTTTTCCTGTGGCGTACCGTGACGAAGGATCTCTCCCAACGTTGCGATGCTGTCGCCATCGGGGCCTAGCCGTCCGAGTGCAATGGCCGCTGCGTGAGCGACTGAGGGCACGGGATCACGAAGCAGCGACGCCAGACGAGGGCGCGCACGACTTGCGACCTGGGGTTCGACATTGCCGAGCCCCCACGCGCTGTATTCGCGCACGAGCGGATCAGCATCCGCAAGCCCTGTGATGAGGCTGTCGACCGCTTCGGGCACGGCGATCTTCGCAAGGGACAGCGCCGTCGTTCGGCGCGCGTCTGGGTCAGGCGCCGACATCAAGGCAACGAGACGCGCGGCGACGACGTCAGGAGACTCGGGAGTGGGACTCCTTGTGCACCCGGGCGACGTTAGCAAGAAGAGAACGGTTGCAAGAAATAATAGAAAGAGCGGGGAGAGAGGAGGCCACCTCACGCTTTTGGCGGCTCGTCCGCGACCGACTGTTGCTTCGCGGCTTCGATCGACTGCTCGATTTCCTTTTGCGCCGCATCCATCTCCGCCCGGATCGTCCGCATCTCGGGGTCGATCGCGTGACGAACGTCAGCCGCCGCCTGGCGAAACGTCCGTAACGTGTCGCCGAGACTTTCGCCGAGATGCTGGAGATCTTGCGACGACAGATCAGAGCCGGACTGCTGTTTCTGACCCGCCGCTCGCATGGCGGCCTGTTGCGCTTGGACGCGAGCGACCGCGTCTTTGTTCACAATTGCCGAAGGCCGCTTCGCAGCGGGCTTCGGTTGAGTGCCAGGGGGAAGCGGTGGATAGACGCCTTGTGGTTGCGGCGGAGGAGAGGCCATTCGATCTTCCATTGTCGGGGGTGCGGCCTGATTAGCGGATGTCGGTTGACTTGTCGATTGAGCCGGTGTCCCTTGAGGAGACGTCGAGGCCGCATTTGACCGCGGTGGCGCCTTCGGCTGAGCCGGTTGTGGGGCGGCGGCCGCCATCAATGCGGCTGTCGTCCCCGGTGTCAACTCCGGCCCCGGCCGATACGGGGCGGTCGGAGCGGGTGAGGCGCTTGGCGCCGACCCGGTGGCTTGAGCCTGGGCCGGTGAAGACGACGTCGATGAAGCTTCAGGGGGTGGGGGCGATGCCGTGTCCGGTTCGACGGGCGGCGCCTCGTGCACCTCTTTTTTGAAGCCCTTGAGCGCCTTGCCGAGGCCTTCACCAAGTTGAGGCAGACGACCCGCCCCAAAGATGATAAAGACGATCGCCAGAATCAGGATGAGTTCAGAAAACCCCAGCGTCCCGAACATCGCCTCTCCTACACTATCCTGACTCTATCCGCTGCTTCTCCGCGAAGTCAAGCGAAGCACGATGGGGACTGAGCCGGGTGAAAGCGAAGTAAGTATTGGTCGGTTAGGCGAGGATCGGCACCACCTCCGTTTGGATCGGTTGGCCGAAGATCTGAACGTCCTTCTCGGTCACGTAGACGTCCAGTTCACTGCGCACGCCGAACTCCTCGGGAAGGTAAATGCCGGGTTCGATCGAGAAGCACGTGCGCGGCAAGAGGCGGCGGCCGTCACGTGTTTCCAGATTGTCGATGTTCGCGCCGTTGCCGTGGACCTCCTCGCCGATGGAGTGTCCGGTGCGGTGAAGAAAATATTCACCATAGCCTGCGTCATGGATCACGCGGCGGCACACGTCATCGACTTCCCAGCCGGCCGGAAAATGCCCGGCCCGTATACGGTCGGCCACGAACGTGACAGCGGTGTCGCGCGCCGAGCGGACGATCGCGAAGAGGTTTTGATGGCGAGCCGGCACGCGTCGTCCGACAAATCCTGTCCAGGTAATGTCGGCGTACACGGCGCCCGGCTGGGTGCGTTTCATCCAGAGATCGATCAAAAGAAAACTGCCCGATTGAATCGGGGCCGATCCTTCCCGGGCGGGTCCGTAGTGCGGGTCCGCGCTATGGCGATCGACGGCGACGATGGGGGGGTGAGAAGTGGTAAAGCCGTCCCGCTGCATGGCCAGCACCATAAATTGCTGCAGGTCGTACTCCGTGATCCGTTTGCCGGCATGCGTCTGCATGGCGACGTGCTGGAAGGTCCGGTCGACCAACCGGCGAAGGGCCTCCGCGGCCTCCCGATGAGACGCAAGTTGGTTCTCGCTCCACACGGCCTCAAAACGTTGCACCAAGTCGGCGGACGACTCCACGGCCACACCGAAGCTCCGGATCAGTTCGATCGTGCCGGCATCCACCCGCGCCAGATACGGAATCGCGTTCATTGGCGAATACTGCATCGCCACGCGGCGTGCGTCTTTCAACATGGCCGCGAGCTGCGTCTGCTGTTCGGTCCACCCGACATAGAACTGTGTCGCACCGGGCAGTGAGTGGAGGATGTGCGGCTCGATCCGGTGGACAACCTTCGTCGGTTCCCCGCGGGCGGGGATCCAATAGAACCAGCGCCGGGTCACGTGGACATGGGGATCGAGGAGCAGCACTCGGTAGGCCAAGGGGTCGCTGCCTCGAAAATCGTAGAACAGCCAGCCGTCCAGGCCGGCTTCGATCAACGCCGCCTGGATCTCGTCAACGCGCTGCTGCGTGTCATGAACCATGGCGGATAATAGCGATCGCGGGGGCGGACGGTCAATTTCGAATCCCAGCCGGTGAGTCATGGCGGGGGAGGCCGCCATGCCGTGCTAGAATGCACAAGGAGGTTTCGTGACGACACTCCCCACGCCGTCGCATCCGCAATATCGCATCAGTCTCTTCTATGGTCCGGAGCCGGTTGACGGCGCCGAAGGCCGCGTGAGTTGCGTCTTCAACGTCAAGAAACGAAGCTGGAAGGCGGGGGTTCAAATCGGCGTCGAGGTCCTTGCCTCTCAGGTCGCGCGACTGCGCGCCGCGCTCGGGTTCGACGCGTGGCTCCACATGGTGACCGCATCGGTGGCCGAGGCGGAGCGGGAATCGTATCGACTGCGTGGCGATGAAGTGTTCGTTCAGGAAGTCTGTACGATCAAACTTGTCGCGGCGCTCGCGCATGATGTGGGGCAGGAAAACACTAGCGTGCCGGCCCACCTGTACATCGATGACGTCGATCGCGCCGTCATGGACGCCGCGGCGCGTATCAAGGCCAAGATCCTCGCCGAACTCGACCTTACCGCTGCGTAGCGCACTTCCGGTTGCATCGAGCACCGATTTGTTGTAATGACATGCGCGCCCACTCGGCCGTCGTCAGGTTGGCAGCGTCGATGGTCGCTACGACGGTGGATCAAGAGGCAGAAGGGGAGGACAGGCATGAAGTCCCACGGACGGGGATTTAAAATTGTCACCGCGCTCGTCATCGTCGCGTTCATTCATCTCATGAATGTCTCAACGGGCTGGACGCAGCCGGCGGGGGCTGGCTCGAACGAACAAACGGAAAGCACAGGGATTCAGTACGGGTACGGCACGGCGAGTGTGTTCGCGAGTCTGCCCTATGGGCTGGGGAAGTTCCTGTTTGCGACGCTCGGCGGGATTATCGGCGGCTTCACGTGGGCGTTCAGCGGGGGCAATACCAAAGCGGCGAAATCCGTCTGGGACACCAGTATGCGCGGCACGTATGTCATTACGCCCGAGCATCTGAAGGGTGAGAAAAGCGTGCGCTTCCTCGGTGTGCCATCGGAGGCCGAGCCCGGATCGGAGTCGACGACCGAACCGAGTCCGGAGCCTGCTCCGAGCGAACCCGCCAAATAGAGGGCATGAAGCCGATTATCGGGGTGACGCCGGATTTCAATGCCGGCGATCGCGAAGACATGGGTGGGCGTGAGCCCACCTATTTTCTCCGTGCCCGATATATTCGAGCCATCGAAGACCTCGGCGGCGTGCCGCTCATTCTCCCGCTCAGTGCCGGTAAACCGACTCGTCGCGCGCTGTTGAGCCGGGTGCATGGCGTGATGCTCACCGGTAGCGGCCCCGATCTTCCACCACGGCTCTATGCGGAGCGCCAGCAATATCCATTTCGTGTGGTGAGCCGCGAGCGGTATGACTATGAGCTGGACCTGGCACGGGCGGCGGTGGAACGCAACATTCCCATATTGGGAATTTGCGGTGGAATGCAGGCGCTGAACGTCGCGCTCGGCGGTAGCCTGGTCCAAGACATCCCCTCTCAACTCGCAAACCCGCTCCCCCACCGGTCGCCGTTTCCGGCCACCCGCCTCTCGCACAGCGTCCAGGTCAAAGAGCGGACGCTGCTCCACCGTATCGTCAAACAAGTCACCATACGGGTGAATAGCTCTCATCACCAGTCGGTGAAACGTGTCGCGCCCGGGCTGATCGCCAGTGCCATCGCGTCGGATGGCGTGATCGAAGCGATCGAGGCACCTGCCCATCCATTTTTTCTCGGCGTCCAATGGCACCCCGAGTTTCTCTATGACCGCCATGAACTTCACCGTCGTCTGTTTCAGGCATTCGTGCGCGCGGCTGCCCGTCGCCCACGCGAGTCGCTGACGGCATGAGCCAGCTCCCGCGCTCGGCAGCGATGACCCGCAAGCCTGCTATACTTTTGTCCATGCTGTCTTCACCAAAAGGAGCGTGAGTGCTGCCCTCTCGCCGTTCGTTCTTCCGGCTGAAATCCATCTCGCAGATCCTGGCCGACTCGGACCATCCCGAACACCGACTCAAAAAGACGCTCACGGTCTGGGACCTTACCGCGCTCGGGATCGGCGCGATCATCGGGACCGGGATCTTTGTGCTGATCGGCACGGCCGTCGTGGGGGATGCACACCGTCCGGGAGCCGGCCCGGGCATCGTCCTCTCGTTCATCTTGTCCGGAGCGACGTGCGCGCTCGCGGCGCTGTGCTATGCCGAATTCTCCGCGATGATCCCGGTCGCGGGCAGCGCCTATACTTACTCGTATGCGACGCTCGGAGAGTTTTTGGCCTGGATTACCGGGTGGAATTTAATTCTCGAGTATGGAGTTGCGTGCGTGGCCGTCGCGATCGGCTGGTCCGGCTATTTCAACAACATCCTGAAGACCGTCGGCATCGAGCTGCCGGTCTGGGCGACCCATGCGCCGTTGGACGGCGGGATCGCCAATATTCCCGCGGCCGTCATCGTGCTGCTGGTCACGGCGGTATTGATCCGTGGGGTCAAAGAAAGTGCGCGGGCGACGGGCGTGATCGTCTTGGTGAAGATCGTCGTGATCCTCTTTTTCATCGCCGTGGGGAGTTTCTCCGTGGAACCCGCCAACTGGGCGCCGTTCATGCCGTTCGGCTTCCAGGGCGTGGGCGCGGCGGCCGCCATCATCTTTTTCGCCTATATCGGATTCGACGCAGTGTCGACGACCGCGGAGGAAGCCAGGAATCCACAACGCGACATTCCCGTCGGGATCATCGCCTCGCTCGCGGTCTGCACGATCCTGTACGTCATTGTGGCGGCCGTGCTTACCGGTATCATTCCCTACTCGCAGATCGATGTCCATGCGCCGGTGGCCGAGGCGTTACGCGTCGCCGGCTTTCACTGGGGAGCGGCCCTGGTCGCAACCGGGGCCGTGGCCGGAATTACGAGCGTACTCTTCGTCATGATGATCGGTCAGATCCGCATTTTCTTCGCGATGTCGCGGGATGGCCTGCTGGGACCATGGCTGTCGCGCGTGCATCCGCGCTTTCGGACGCCGCACCACGCAACGCTGTTAACGGGGGGCGGTGTCGCCTTGCTCGCGGCATTCGTGCCGATCGGTGAAGCGGCCGACATGACGAACATCGGCACGCTCTTCGCCTTCGTGCTCGTCTGCGCCGGTGTCATCATTCTCAGAAAGACCAACCCCGATCACCCGCGCCCGTTTCGCATCCCGCTCATGCCGTGGATTCCATTGCTCGGCATTGCGGCCTGCCTCGGCCTCATGGCCTTTCTGCCAGTCATGACATGGATTCGCTTTTTCGTGTGGACAGTGATTGGGATCGCGACCTACGTCACCTACAGCGCGAAGCACAGCCGGTTGTGTGAACGGGAATCGATTCCGACGCCTGCAATCGCCGAGCGCTAACGAGTTTCGGAGGAGGGCGCCGCGGAGGCCGGCTGATCATCCTGCGCGGCGGCCGGGGCGGTGGACGGAGTGGCCTGATTGGTGGATGGCGCGATAGTGCCGGTTTGAGAAGGCGTCGCGGACTGCGGGGCCGCCGTCGTCGGTTTCGAGTCTCCAGTCGGCGAGGCTCCTGCGCCAGCCGCCGTCGGTGTACCTGGGGGGGTGGCGGGCTTGGGGGCTGCGGCCGGTTTCGGCGGCGCTGGTTTCTCCGGTTTGATGCCGCCTTCCCACGCGGGCCCCGTGTACATGTCCGGCGAGAGCCCGCTGGCCTTCCATTTTTCCTCAAAATCGGCGGCCGCGCGATTGGCCGTTTCACCCTTCCCCACGATGTCTCTCCAGGGATAAACGCGCGGCGCGATCTCACAGCCGTTCGGCCCCTTGTTCAAATACAACGCGATCGGATTGCCGCGATAGGGGCCGAGAAAAATGTGGATACTTCCGACATACTCGAGCAGCGAGGCCATAAGGGTTCGCATGATGCCACATTGACAACCTCTATCTCAAGACGGACGATACACCGGATCGACCGGTTGTCCTACATCTAGATGTAGGATCACTTCCGAGCACAACATGGCATGCAGAATTCCGCAGGATGTTCAAAAAGGCTGCTCTTCTTCACCGCCCTTCCCGGCGCGCCAAGACGCGCCCCTTTCCGTTCAAGGCCGCAGTGAGGCGCACGGCGTCACGGATACGTGACGCCACGTTTGTGCGCGCCGGCGAGATGGTGAGCCGGCCGTGTCTTGAGGCGAGGCATACTCATTTATGCCCGCCCAACCCGAGCCCGCCAAGACAGGCTCTTGTCCGGGGCGGTACGTTGCGTCTCCGAGCGAACGAGAACGCAGCTGGCAGCCTATTTCAACATCCTGCCTAGACAAGGCCGACGAGGGGGCAGAGCAGGCGCAGCATGAGCCAGATCACGAAGCTGCCGATGAGGTCGAAGAGGAGGCCGGTACGGATCATCGCGCTCATGGGTACGAGTGACGTGCCGTAGACAATCGCATTGGGCGGGGTAGAGACGGGGAGCGCAAACCCCAGGCTGGCACCCAGACAGGCTCCGAGCGCGGGTGGCAGCGGGGAGACGCCGTCGACCCGGGCGATGCCGATCACGACGGGGATGACCAAGCTGGCCGCGGCCGTGTTCGAGCCCAACTCGCTCACGAGGACAGCAGCGACAATGGCCATGGCTGTTAAGCCCCATACGGTCGTCATCCCGAAGAGTCGCACGAATGCTTCTCCCATTGCAGCGGACAGTCCCGTCTTATTCATGAGATCGCCGAAGGCAAGTCCTCCGCCGAACAATAAGACGACGCCCCAGTTGATATTCTTGGCCTGATGCCAAGTCAGTACGGGCGTCCCTCGTCTTCGGTCGCCGGGTAGGACGAACAGTAAGCCGGCGGCCAGCAGGGCGACTATCTCATTGGGAACGTGCGTGTGGAGCCACTCGGCAACTTCGCCGCCACTGACTGCAGTCACAATCCCAGGCCCGATCCACAGTACGACCGCTGTGCCGAACGCCATGCAGACGTTCATCTGCCCGGTCGTCCACCTGACCTTCTGCATCGTGGGTCGATGCGGTACCGTAAAGGACGAATGCGGCCGATAGAGAGACCGAAGAAGCAGCCAGGACATCAGAAGCAGGACGGCAGCCGTGGGCAGTCCGAACGCCAACCAGGTCACGAAGGAGATCGTGGTGCCGGTCTCTTCGGCGATCAACCCGACGCCGATCAGGTTCGGCGGCGTGCCGACGAGCGTTCCCATGCCGCCTGCGGTGGCGGCATACGAGAGCATGAGCATCAGTGCCGTGCGGTAGCTGGCGCTGACCTCGCCTGCCTCCTCGACGGCATTCAACACTCCCAGGGCAATGGGAAGCATCATCGCCGTCGCGGCCGTATTGCTGATCCACATCGAGACGGCGGCGGTCGCGACACCCAGCGCGAACAGCAGCCGAACGGGGCTCGTGCCGACCCATGGCAATCCCAGCATCCATTCCGCGAGTGTTCGGTCGACGTGATGAATCGCCATCGCTTCCGCGAGCAAAAAGCTTCCGATAAAGAGAAAGATCACCGGGTGGCCGTAGGCGGCAAAAATCGTTTTGACGGAGCCGAGCCCCAGCAGGACAGCCGCCTCGCTGCCCAGGAGGGCCGTGATCGGCAAGGGAATCGGTTCGGCGATCCAGTAGACCACGACACAGGCCAGCAGCGCGGCCAGAAGGTGGGCTGGCCGTTCGAGATTCAGCGGCAGAAGAAGGACGAGCACGCTGGCGATCGGACCGGCGACCAAGGCCGGCCATCGTCGAACGGCGGGGGCAAGATCGCCAGTGGCCGTCACGAAGCGCTAGCCCGCATTATTCATGACGGTTCGTCGCGAAATCGCGGAGCCGCGCGAGACGGGCAAGCGCAGCTGCGAGGGAAGGAGGCATACTCACTGCAGTATGTCGACTGACCGAGTGGCGAGCACGCCAGTCGCAGCAGCGGATCGGTGATTGCAGCAGAACTGCTCATGAATAATATAGGCTAGAACCCGTGCCGGGCCACGGATGGCATCATGCGGAGGGCCGCGCTTCGACCGGCCGCGTTACCGGCTGGCTTTCGGGTCGCTGACGGACGAGAAAGACGGCCACGATCAAGACAAGGATCACGCCCACGTTGACGCCGACGTCCATCAAGTAGTGATAGAACTGCGAGTCGCTCACTTCGGGCAGGTGCGCTAATTCGGCGCTCGCGGTCAGTACGCGTCGCGTGCAGGCGATGATCCCGACGGCCAGGTACGGCTCCAACGCGAGAATTTCGGTTTGGAGAAACCGCACAACCGTCCGGAACAATTCGAGCAGGATGATGACGAGCAGGAGATCATTGAGCAGTTTCAGGCCAGCGGCGAGCAGCGTGCCCTTAGCCAGCGTCGACATGGCGAAGACGTACCAGCTGTGCGCGAAGATCAGCATGCCGAGGACAAGCAGGCTGAAGCCCGCAGTAATGTATCCCCACCGGTCGAGCCATTCCATCCAGGTCAGCCACTGCTTCATCGATTCGCTGTGCTCGCGCATTCCTTCACGCATTCCCATGCGGGCCGGGTTCGGGGTCTGTCGGTGTGCGGCGCATTTGATCGAACCGCAATTCCCGCATCGAACTCGCCGTGAGCGAGTGGCCGCAACAGACGATCTCACGGAAGCCGGCCCCGCCGTCGACGATCATCACGCGAAGGCCGCAGGAGTCGGGATACAGCTTGCGTTCATCCAAGATCATCCCGACCGGTAACGTACCGCGTTTCCGGCCTTTCGTCGATCCGACCTGCTCGACGACGTCCGCTTCCGTGAGATCGTGATCGCAGCAGACGACCTTTTGAAAGCCGTCGCCGCCGGCCATGACCTTGATCACCAGACCGCAGCTCTCGGGAAACCGTTTGTGTTCGTCGATCACATCGCCTTTCTTCAACGCCATGCCATCCTCAACCGCCTCGGTGCGTGGTTCATCGGCCGTCAGGTGTGCCGCTGTGCGCGGCCGCCATCCCGCCACGTTCGTTCACAAGCTGAAAGACGAGGAGCCCGACTGCAAAGAACACCGCCATGGACAGCACCGCCCACCGTTGGCTGCCGGCCCACGCGGTGACCTCGCCATAGACGATGGGCCCGATGATCGCGGCGAATTTCCCCGTCACGGAAAAAAATCCGAAGAACTCTGCCTGGTGTCCCGAGGGCGTGAACGTCGCCAGCAACATCCGACTCGACGACTGATTTGCGCCCAGTGCCGCCCCGGCGACGAGGCCGATCGCGTAAAACTGCGCCTTCGTTTGGACGACCGTCGCTGCAAAGGCCACAGCGATCCAGGTCACGAGCGTGATCGTGATGGTCCGTTTCGCGCCGATTCGATCGGCCAGCACGCCGAAGCCGACCGCGCCCACACCCGCCGTCACTTGCGTAATGAGAAAATACATAATCAGATCAGCCGGGGAAAAGTCCAGGACTTTGTTGGCAAAAATCGCGGACGCGACGATCACCGTGTTGATCGCATCCGTATAGATGAGATAGGCCGCGAAATAGACGACGAGATCTCGGTACCGACCCACATGCCACGCCGTCGCGCGGAGTCGACTGAAGGCCTCGAGCCACACCGACCGCGATGTGCCGGATGATTCTGGCGTCGCCCGCTCTGTGAGCCAAAGGAACGTCGGGAGGGCGGCGACCAAAAAGAAGCCCGCGGTGACCGCGAAGCTTGCGCGATAGGAGGCCAAGTTGGTCACGACAAACCCGCCTTTGATGAAGGGATAGGCAATCGCAAGCGAGAGCAGGCCTCCGGCGTAGCCAAGGCCCCAGCCGTATCCGGAGATGCGGCCCATGTTCTGAGGCGTCGCAATCTCGACCAGGAACGCGCTGCAGAACATGAATCCGAGGTCGAATGCGATATTGGCGATGCCAAAGAGGATCAGGCCAGCCGCCACGTCGCCTTCCTTCACACAGGCAAGACTTGCTGTGGCGAGAACGCAGACGAGCGTGGAGCCGATCAAGAACGGCCGTTTGATCGCTCGCGCGTCGGCAATGGCACCCAGCGGGGGCGACAGGAGCGCGACGAACAGCATCGAGGCCGCGTAGCCCCAAAACCAGAGGCGCTCCGGTGTCCCTTCGTGCCCAGGGGTGGCATAGGGACGTGCCACGACTTGGACGAAATAGACGCTATAGGCCACCGTAACGATGAGTGTGGTGAAAGACGAGTTGGCAAAGTCGTAGAGGCACCACGACCACAACTCTTTGGTCGTGACGGGCCGGGGTGTCACACCGTTGCTTGTGCCCGCTGCTCGCCGGTTCGGCGGAGGGTATCCAGAACGGCTTGGTGAGCAGCCGAGCCGACGACCTGTTTCACGCGCCGCGGGTCGGCTGGCGTGTAGGGAAGGAGGTAGCGCTCTTTCAGGTGCACGATGCGGCGTACCGAGTCATCAAGTCGGCTCTCCGCGATTTTCCCGTCTTTGACCGCCCGGTAGACCGCTTCCATTGCGGCCACTTCGCGGTCGCGATCCTTACAGATCAGCAGGATGTCCGCTCCAGCCTGCAATGCGAGGATGGCTGCCTCTTCAATTCCATAATGGTCGATGATCGCGCGCATCTCCAGATCGTCGGTGATGATCACGCCCTTAAAGCGGAGTTGCGTGCGGAGGAGGTCGCTGAGCACGATATAGGACAGCGTGGCCGGGAATTGCGCGTCGAGCTGCGTGTAGGAGACGTGCGCGGTCATGATCGTCGTCAAGCCGTTCTCGACCGCATGGCGGAATGGCCGCACTTCGTTCTCGAGTAGGCGCTCCAACGGTGTGGACACGACGGGGAGCTCGAGATGAGAGTCGGCCACCGTGTCCCCGTGCCCGGGAAAGTGCTTCCCACAGGCGACGACCTTGTTGTCCTGGAGGCCCGCAATCGTCGCGAGCCCGAGTTCACAGACCTCGGCCGCTTTCCCGCTGAAGGCGCGATCGCCGATGATCGGATTGTCGGGGTTCGTATTCAAGTCCAGAACCGGCGCCATGTTCATGTTGATCCCGACCGCCTTCAATTCCGCCGCTGTGGTGGCCGCCACCTCGTACGCCAACGCGGTGGAGCCGCATGACCCGAGCCGTGCGCACGGAGGAAAGATCGTAAAGCCGTCGGGGAGCCGCGAGACCCGGCCGCCTTCCTGATCCACCGCAATCAAGAACGGATACCGCTTCGCCTGCTCCTGGAGCGCGTTGGTCAGCGAGACGATTTGGTCCGCAGAGACGAGGTTGCGGCGAAAGACGATCAGGCCGCCCGGCTGATAGTGGGTGAGGAGGTCGGCGAGCTCGGGCGAGGCGGCCGTGCCGTCAAAGCCCAACATGAAGAGCTGCCCGACTTTCTCCCGAAGGGTCAGGCCGCTCATGCGCGCCCCGCGGCGAGGCCGTGACCGCGGCTTTCGCTCTCGTCGATCAAGTACTGCAGCAGGAGGCGGGTACCGATGCCCGTCGGACCCTTCGAAATATACGCGCGCTCGCGCTCACTCCAGTCGGTGCTGGCAATATCCAGGTGGACCCACGGGTAGTCGCCCACGAACTTGCTCAAGAACAGAGCCGCCGTGATCATGCCGCCCCCCCGGCCCCCGATATTGCGCATATCGGCAACATCGCTCCTGAGCTGCTCGAAATATTCGTCCCACAGCGGCATCTCCCAGACCCGCTCGCCTGATTTGAGGCCCGCCTGTTGGATCCGGTGTTTGAGCCCTTCGTTGTTGCTGAACATGCCCACGGCAAATTGTCCCAATGCGACCATGCACGCGCCCGTCAATGTCGCGATATCGATGATCGCGGCGGGCTCGAAGCGGGTGGCGTAATTCAAGCCGTCGGCGAGGATCAGGCGGCCTTCTGCATCGGTATTTTGCACCTCCACCGTCCTGCCCGATAAGGTGCGGAGCACATCTCCCGGCTTGATCGCGCGGCCGCCCGGCATGTTTTCAGTTGCCGGCAGGATGCCGATCACGTGCAGCGGGAGACGCAACCGTGACGCGGCTCGGATCGTGGCCAGAACCTCGGCCCCGCCGGTCATGTCCGCTTTCATCTGCTCCATGTTCTCCGCCGGCTTCAGCGAAATGCCGCCGGTATCGAACGTGATCGTCTTGCCGACCAAGACGATCGGTTTGCGGGCCCGGCCGTTGCGCTTGCCGATCGCATCGCCGGTGTATTCGAGCACAATAAACTTCGGCGGCTCATGGCTTCCGCGCGCCACCCCGAGGAAGGCTCCCATCCCGAGTTTTTCAGCGTCGCGCTGCTCGAGAATCTTCACTCGGACGTTCCGCTCCTTGGCGACCTTCTTGGCCTCGGCCGCAATGCGGGACGGCGTCATGACGTTCGCGGGATGATTGCAGAGATCGCGCACGAACATGGCGGCCTCGGCCGTTGCCATGCCTCGCCGCACACCCTCCTTGATGTCCGCTTGTGCCTCATTCTCCGGATCGACGATCGTCATCCGTTGCACCGGCTTCGATTCGTCGCCGTTGCTCGTCCGATACTCGGTGAATTGATAGGTGCCGAGCAGGGCGCCTTCGGTCATCGCCTGGGCCAGCTCGATGTCCGAGGCGGTGAGGACGCTGCGCCCGTGGAGCGTTGTGGCCCAGGAGGTTGCCGCCGATTGACGGACCCGTTTGACGGCCGTCGCCATCGCTTGTCGGACAATATCGAGCTTCGCGTCCTTTTGCTTGCCAAATCCGACGAGCAACACGCGCTTGGCAGGAAGCTGTCCGTGCGTGTGGACGAGAACCGTCTGGTTCAACTTGCCCTGAAATTCACCGCTCTTGAGCAGGTCGCGCAAGAACCCGCGCAGCACCCGATCGACGTCGGCGGCCTCGCTCTGGAACGTGGATTCACCTTCCCAATGCGTGAGGACGAGCACCTCGGCCGATTCCTGCTCCGCACGCCCTTGCTTGACTTTCACGTCCATTCAATTCTCCTCTACGGGATGTTGAAAAAGGCCGCCAACTTCCACTGGGCGCCCACCATCTCGCGCCCGTGCGCAAACGTGAGGCGAGTTATTCCTCGCCTCGCGCACCTCGCATCACTCGGAGCTCAACGTACCGCCCGGGACAAGAGCGCGTCTTGGCGCGCCTTGAGCGGGCGAGTGAAAAGGGCAGCCTTTTTGAACATCCTGCGGCGTTATCTCACTTCATCCTGTCGCACTTGCTGTGGCCTGCTCACCCGCTTTCTTGAAAACGGTCCGCTCGATTGCTACACGCCGCGCATCGACGGATCCCAGATCACCTTATGCAACTGCAGTTGGAGTCGAACCGGCAGTCGATCGGCGAGGATCCACTCGGCGAGTTGCCGCGGCTCCAACTCACCGAACACCGGGCTAAACAGCACTGGACATCGTGTCGTCAGACCGCGCTCCCGCACGACGTTCAAAGCCCATTCATAGTCCGTGCGATGCTTGATTACGAACTTGACTTCATCCTTCCCGGCCAGTTTATCGAGGTTGGGCCAGTACATTCGATCGGTCATCTCGCTCCCCGGACATTTCACGTCGAGGATGAGATGAACCCGAGGGTCAACCGCCGACACGTCGAGGGCGCCGCTTGTCTCTAACAGCACGGTGTACCCGCGATCGCACAGCGCCGCCAGTAACGGAACGACTGCGGGCTGCTGGAGCGGCTCACCGCCGGTGATCTCGACAAGGGTGCAATCCCGGCGGCGGACGTCTTCAAGGATGGCGTCGATCGTCATGTCCGTCCCGCCATCGAACGCGTACTCGGTATCGCACCAGGAGCAACGCAGCGGGCAGCCGGTTAACCGAATGAAGATGCACGGAAGGCCGGCAAAGGAGGATTCGCCTTGGACGCTATAGAAAATTTCCGTGACGCGCATCGTCTAGGGCAACGACCGACTCGGCAAATTTTGTACGAACATGGCCGCGTTGTCAAAAGACCGGCCGCACGGTATCACAACCACTGGATGATCGGCCAGCCGTGACGCCGCGCGATGCGTGCCATGCCGCGAATGGGATTGACGACGTGCGGGTGACCTACGGACTGGAGGACTGCGACGTCGCCCGGGCTGTCACCGTAGGCAAAGCAATGCCGCAGCTCGAGCCCCTGCTCGGACGCAAACGCCTGGACCAGGCGACGTTTGCCTTCGCCATACGGAAATGGCGGTAAGAGGTGGCCGGTGTAGCCGGTGGCCGCGCGTTCGGGACGCGCCGCGAGAATGGTCGACACGTTGAGCGCGGCGGCCAGTGGCATGATCAAAAAATCCAAGGAGCCGGTGATAAAGACAAGATGGTGTCCGGCTCGGCGATGGGCTTCCAGCGCGTCCAAACCGTCACGCGAGACGCGGCGACAGATCTCCGCCTCGACGAACGGTGCGGCGAGCGGCTCAATGGCGGCCGGCTGTTTCCCGGCCAAATACAGTTTTCGTTCGCGCAGGGGATGAAGTGAGAATGGCGGCATATGCCGCAACAAGTGCCAGAGACTGATCGCCACTTCTCGTCCGCCGACGAATCCGCGCTGGAACAGATGATGGAAGAAACGGACTTCGATGGCCACCCCAGGGATGAGCGTATTGTCGACATCGAAGAAGGCGGCGCGACGTGGAGCTGAGTCGGACAGCGGCATCCCCCCCTTCAAAGTTGGAATGCTGACAATCATCGGCGCTGGAGACGGGATTCGAGAATCGGGAAATCGCAGACCGGACGAGCACCGTATTGTAACGGACGCGTCGTTTCATTGACAAGGATTTTGGGCCACTTCTATAATGATGCCCACGCCGAAGTGGTGGAATTGGTAGACACGTACGTTTGAGGGGCGTATGGGGTAACCCGTGGGGGTTCGAGTCCCCCCTTCGGCACCATCCGCATCTAACTCTTCATCGTCCCAGTCAAATTCAATCTGCCGGGATCGCAGGGCTGGCATCGGTCGTATCAGCCGCGGCAACTGTGTAGTGCAACCGGCCTATGGCAGCCGCGTGCGTAGCCAGTGAGCACGACCTCAATCTGCAGACCGCGCGCTTTTTCTCCGGCCCCGCTGTTAAAGATGGAACCCCCGGGTCTTCAACGGGCGCTCAGAATGAGCCGCACCCCGGTTGATCTTCTGCCAACAGAATCGTGTGTGACCTGTCCCCTTGCCGGCGCTCCTTCAACGCGCCGCCTCAGCGCGATGCCTTTACTCGCTCGCAAGGAGGACAGCGAGTGGTGGCAGGGCCTGCGTGGACACCGCAGGCGGGATCGGCCGAGGCGCCCGAGACACCCGGTACGCCCGGTACGCCAGAATCTGCACATCGACGACGTCCCCGCAGTTCATACAGCGCCACATCTTTGTGCTTACCGGACCATCTGACGAATGATATCGGTCGCCTACCATGAACCCTTGGCAGCGTGTACAGCTCATGTGTCCCTCCGTTATGCCGCTGTGTAGATCAAAGCGTGGGCCACAGAGCCGATGACGTCCAATCATAGGCTTGAACATTCTTCTTCGTCTCTGGGAGTGCGTCGTTGGCGTCTCGTCGTCTCATCCGCGAACATCTGAGACAGACGCGATGTTGTGCCGCACTTAACAGCGTGGGTCTGCAACGTCGCGCTGAAAGCGCATTAATTAGTTTCGCGGCGCTCTCTTCGCCCAGGCTCACGACGAGAAGCGACCGCGACGATTTCGTCACCTGCTCTGTCTCTTCAGTATCGCCATCTTCTGTAAAGGGCCCGTCGCTGCATGCCATACGAGCATGCGGCGTGACATGGAGAGTAATGGAGAGCAGCTACACCGTTCGATGTCAGGGGATGATGCGAGTCACGGTGGAACGAACGGTCGAGTCGGCCATTACAGACAGTCGCGGGACGTGGATAATGTTCGGTCATGGATGGTCCGGCTTGAATCTCTCGGACGGCACGCGCCTCCGGTTTGCCAGAGTTGAAATGCGGTCCGGTGAGAAGGCCGACCGGTGCAGCGCGGTACGATGGCACACCAGGCCCAGGGCAGATCACTGGGGCAGGGAGTTGGCTGAGGGGTCAAAATCAAAGACCTCCTGTGGCGCCAATCCGTTATGGTGCCGATGCACCTCCAGCCATGCGTTGTCGCATGAGAGAGAATTTCCAGCGCGGCTAGGATAGGTAATTGACGAGACGGCGCAGGCGATTCTTCTGGTTGGGGGCGAGTTCGGCAAATTGCACGCCGAACCCGCCCCCACCGGTCCAACGCACGAGCGCAGTTTGAACCATGATGGGGTCACTTTCTACGGTCGGATAGACCTCGAGTTGAAGCTGCGCGCCAGGCATCAGTTCGGTGGTGCTTCTAAGTTTGCATCCACGCAGTGACAGGTTTTCTACGAGCCCTTCCCCTTTCACTGCGTTGGATTGGAAAACCCCGCGCATAAGGACCGGGATGCGACGACGAGTGCGATTGTCAATGACGAGGCTGGCCGCAAAGCCGGCCAGCGTGAAGGCTCCGATCAGCACTTCCCCCTCGGACGGCAGATCATCCTGATAGGACACGATCGTGCCGAGGACAATAAACGCAACAAACACGCCAAGACGTTTCATCACACTGCCATCAGCCGCCGTTGGGGCACGCTGCTTTGGCGAGCACCGGACCTCCTGAATCTGTTCCGGGAAGACTGTATCACTAGGTTCAGAACCGTCAATGTGCGAAAGTGCATCAGCACGGCTTCCGGTCCTCTGTATCTGCATTCCGGAATGCTGTCTGAAGTTGCAGATGCAATCCCGAATTGCCCCGCATCAGGACGATCCCATACTCTTGGGCGATCACATCGATGACAGGATATTTATGGCGACCGTGATGCTGAGACAAAGTCTGCGCCATATGTTCACGCTGGAACGGCAAGTTGTGCACGTCTAGCTAGGTCGGATCGCGCTGTCCAAGTTCCTGGGAAGTGGTCACCGCCGGAACGAGTGGAACCGCCTATCCACGGAATCAGTTCGTACGGTGCGGAAGTCAGGCTTTCCTCGCCCGTCCTTCTTCGGATCAGGCGTCTTCCCGCCCCTGTTTTTTCGATCCATAGTCCTTCCGTTCTCGTCTCACAAATGGCGAGGTCGCCGCGCTGCTCGGTTGGACAACTTGTCGTGCTCCTCGGCCATGATGCCCCGGAAGCGAGCCAGTCGACTATCGAAGTTCTCTCAAAATCGATATCTGCGACTCATGTTCGTCCGGTCTCGGATTTGCTTAGTTATGGCGCTATGGTTCGTAGCATCTGCCTCCTGCTCATCGCGGCCGCTGGTGCAGCGTGTACCGCACCGGCTCTTACCCTGCACGGCACGACGGAGCCGATGCGTAGGCTACCGTCGCGTGATCTTGTCTTAATGGCGGATCAGCACCAAATGTTGAACTATCGCGAGTTGGCCCAGGAATACGTCCACAGTGCATCACGCCTGGCTCAAGGAGGTGATGAGGCGGGAGCAACGGACGTTCTCCAGGAGGCGGTGGAATATCACCGCATCGCTGATGAGGCCGAAGCGCGAAGCCACACTTCGCCTCCGCTCCACTAGTCATCCGTCATCAGGCATACCATTCGACGCGTCCGACACGGTCTTGAGACCAGCCGTGTAAAAAGTCATCGGTGGACTAGGCGACTGAGCAGATTTGTCAGAAGGTCAAACAACTCAACGACCGCCTTTGTCACATTCTGGACGATCAGTAACAGCGCACTCCGTGCGCGTTCCAGTCCGCGTTGGGCTGCCACTTGTGCCACCAGCGTAATCCGAGCTCTAGGCAGTTTACCTACCTTGACGGAATATGTAAGGGGGATAGAATGGCGGAATAGGACGGAGGCTTACACAATGGCACTCGTCATCACGGATCCAATCCACGAGACGCTGCCCCTCACCGCACCGGAGCTTGCAACCGATGAGGAGAGCGAAACGCTCGCCGCTGCATCGGGGATCATCAACGCGTTGCTGATCGGCATCGCGCTCTGGGGGATGCTCCTGGTCCCCGTCGCGTTCTATTACCTGCTCTCCTAGCCGGTTGTCGTCGATCGCCGTGGGCACCGCGGCTAAGCGCTACTGCCCGTTCTCGTCGCTTCCACGAACTGCTCTGTCGACTCATCCAAGTTCCGCCCTTGCCGTCCCCTGGCCTGATGGATGTAGATCAAGCCGGTGTCGAGTTTGCTCTCTGGCGCCGGCGGCAGCGACATCGCATAGGTGACGGGTTGTCGGTGATCGGCGAGCTGGAGGTTCGGATTGTAGACGGAATTGAACTTCCACAACATCTTGACGAAGTTCGTTTGGCCCCGCAGTAAGTGTCCGGCTGCAATCCCCATGGTGGATTTGAGGGCCCGCCAGCCCAGATGTTTATGGTTGAGCACCTGCTGCGTCTTGACGAGTTCTTCGTAAAATTCCGGCAGCGGCAGCCTCGTGGGAAGCACCGCGTGTTGGATATCGAAGAGGCGATAGTCCCGGGTTTGAATCGTTCGCGATTCCGTGCGCCACGTTTCGGTCCCGGGATACGGGGTGTTGACACTGATGTTCACGATCTCCGGGATCTCCAGACACCATTGGCGCACGACCTCGAAGCGATCGCGGTCCCAGTCGGGATCGGCGATAATATTGATCGCGACGGTGATCCCGAGCGATCGCGCGAACTCCAGCGCTTCAAAGTTCTTCCCGAGTGAAATGCGCTTCCGGTGCTTGCGCAGGCCTTCTTCATCGATCGCCTCCACACCGATGAACATGTATTGCAGGCCGAGTTGCTTCCAAAACGTGAACACCTCTTTGTTACGCAGCAGCACGTCGCCGCGCGTCTCCAGATAATATTGCTTCTTGATGCCCTTTCGGGCCACCGCTTCTCCGATGGCCAGGCCATGCTTGCCTTGAATGAAGGCCACGTCGTCGACGATGAATATGCCCGGTTCATTGATGCGAGCGAGATCGTCGACGGCCTTGTCCGGGCTCACGATTCGATAGCTGCGACCGTAAAATGTCCACGCGCTGCAGAACGAGCAATCCCACGGACAGCCGCGGGCGAATTCGATCGACGCACAGGGATCCAGGACGCCGATGAAATACTTGTGCCGATGACGGACGAGGTCGCGCGCCGGCGCGATGGCATCGAGATGCTCGACGAAGCGGGGTGCCGGTCCGTTGCCCCACAAGGATACGGCCCCCGGAACGCGACAGATCGCCCCACGATCGTGCTGCACCGCCTCGAGCAACTCGCAAATCGCCGCCTCACCTTCGCCTTTCAGGACGCAGTCGATCGCGCCGGCTCCGTGAGTGAGAAAATCGTCGGCAATAAACGAAGCGCTGTGGCCTCCGACAAGAAAGAAGCTGCGCGGCAAGAGTTGCTTCGTGAGTTTCGCCAGGTCGATGATCTCTGGGACGTTCGCGAGATAGTTGCACGAGAAGGCCACGACGTGCGGCGACCATTCATGCAACAGCCGCCTGTAATCGGCATGCCGCTCGACCTGGAGGTCAAGTAACCGCACGTCATGCCCGGCACGCCGGGCGGCTTCGGCGACCAGTTCGAGGCCCAACGGCTCCAGCCGCAGATAAATTTTTGTGTACATCAGAGGGCTGGGATGGACGACCAACACCTTCATGCGGACTCCCCTTCGACCGTGCAGTGCTACAGGGAGAATAGACATCTCGCCATCCTAACGCTAGAGGTATTCGCCCTACGGTTCGGTAGCGGGCCGGCGGGCGTGGGAACGGGGATGCGTGAGACGCAGCTTTGTGACGACTTCCCGGACGATGTGATCCGGCGGTAAGGCGGCGTCCACTGCCACGGCATCGGACGGTTCCTCGAGAAGGGCGAACTGGCTGGGAAGCAGCGAAGCCGGCATGAAGTGATGCGGGCGGCGAGCGACGCGAGGTTGGATCACGTCGTAGGACGCTCGTAGGTAAACGACGCGGATGGCGTCCGATGGAGGGATGAGCGCTCTCCGATGAGCGGCCGTCAGAGCCGAGCACGCGAGCACCACGTTCTTCCCGGTGCGCAGCCACCGGTCGATCGCGGCCCGGAGGGCCTCAAGCCAAGGCCGGCGGTCGTCATCGGACAGCGGCAGGCCGGATCGCATCTTCTCGACGTTCTCCGGCGGATGGAAGGAATCACCGTCGACAAATTGCCAATGCAAGGTATCGGCGAGCAGTCGGCCGATCGTCGTTTTCCCTGCTCCGGCTACTCCCATCAGAACGACGATCATCCGCGATTGCAAGCAGAGCCGAGAAAGGATGGTCAAGCTGAGTGACGCTCCCGAGGGCTTCGAATCAGCGGATCGGATCTAGTTTCAACCGATCATTCGGCTTCTCCGAGAATGTGCGACCGGTTGGCATTGAGGGATTGCCATTGAGGTCCGTACCTTTGACGGCGTCACGCTGTTTTTGTAACTCCAGCAGCAACTGATCGCGCTCTTGACGCGCCCGCGCCGCTTCTTCGCTGCGAGCCGTCAATTCATCCGTCAACGTGGCGACGCGCTGTTTCGTCCGCTCCAGCTTGTCGGTCAGCGCGGCGACCTTGTTGGCGAGCGTCTCACGGTCGGCCGCCGCCTTGCGCAGCCGTTCAATCTCCTGATCGCGCTCCGCCAGTCGCTTGGCGAGGTTGTCGGCGCGCGCGGCCTCGGTTTCCAATTCACTGGCCCGCTTTTGTAATTTGGCGATCTCTTCTTTGGCCGTGGTCGCGCCGCTCATCAAACGCTGTTTGTCCTCCCGCAGCGTCGCACTCTTCACCTGCTCGGCCGCAAGCTTGGCGGCGAGGTCCTTCGCTTGATCGCGCGCCTCTGTGAGCGCGCCGGCCGCCTGATTTTTTTCCTTCTCCAGGACGGCAAGGCGGCCATTCACGTCCGCCAATGCTTTCTTGCCGCTGGCCAATTCCTGCTGCGCGTCCTCCAGTTGACGTTGGAGGTCTTCGGCTTTCGCCTGCAGCCGATCGTATTCGGCGCGCAATTCGTTCCACTTTTGCAAGGCCTGCTCGGCATCGGCAGGCGGTTTTTGGATATCGTTCTCCGCCGCCTTGGGCGGGACGTCGGCTTGCGCGATGATCAGCGCTCGATCCGCCGGGACACCGATTCCCACGGCGACAGCAAGGATGAGCCCGGCGACCATGTGAAACCCTCCGCCCCGGACACTTTATCCGGAAGCCTGCCTGATGATAGAAGAATCGTTAATTCTGTATGCAGGCCAGCGGACCCAACTCGGTGTCAGTGTTGCCCCTACGATCTTAGCCGTTGCCATTTGCGGGGAGTCGGGGTAGAATCCGCCCTCAATGGTGCGTTGGGTTCTCGCCGTAGTTCTGGCCTGCAGCCTAATCCCACAGGCGCACGCAAGTCCGCGTTCCGACCTGTACCGCTCTGCCAAATCCGCGACCGCGCTCGTTGTCGCGCTGAACGATTCCACGCACAGCGTCTCTATGGGCAGCGGATTTTTTCTCACCGACGACGGCTTGCTCATCACCAATGCTCATGTCGTGGAAGGGGGCACGCGGTTTTTGGTGTATATCCGAGATCAGTACATCGCCACGTCCCCGTCCGTCCTACATGTGGACTCCGATGCGGATCTTGCCGCACTACGCGTGCCAGGGGCGTCCGTCACGACGCTGTCGTTAGCAACGGAATTCCCGGAGGATGGGACCGAGGTGATGTCGGTCGGCTATCCGAGGATTACCGACATTCTGCAGATGGGATTTGCGCTGCATCCAACGGTAGGGCCAGGGACAGTCAGCGGCATGGCACAAGGCCGATCCCGCACCACGGGACGGGTGACGCCCTTCGTCCAGACGACGGGTATCTTGAATTTCGGCAACAGCGGAGGCCCGCTCGTCGACATGGTGACCGGTGAGGTCGTAGGGATGGTCGTGACAACGGTTCCCTACCTGGAGCGGGCCAAGGATCGGACCGGCGCGGCGATCGGGAGCGTCTCGATGAAGTCCGGCATCGGATATTCGATCCCCGCGTCTGTCATCCACCGGTGGTTAGAGGCCCAGAATCTCACGGTCCCGCATTTGGCGAAACAGCAAACGCCCCCGCTCGTGCCATCCGGGCCAGAACCCGACGCGGGGCGGTCCTTTGCCACCGGCCATCTGTTGCACGCGATCGCCCAAATCCTTCACTACGACGCCGATCTCCTTCACTTGGCGATCTACCACTATGAGACGGCCGTGAAGCTTCGTCCCCAAGCAGCATGGATTGCGCGAAATCTGGGTCTCGCCCATGCGCAAAGCGGCGAATGGTCGCGCGCACTGCACGCGTATCTGGATGGGTTACAGTACAACCCGAACGACCCTGGACTTCTCACCGAGGTCGGACTCGCGTGGGAGCACACCGGGGAGACGGAGCGGGCGGTGGAAGCCTATCGCGCAGCCGTGCGTCTCGACCCTGGTTCCGGGAAGGCGCACAACCAACTCGGCCATCTCTTGTCGAAGACCGGACAGACCGATGAGGCAATCAAGGAATTTCGCGCGGCTTTGGAGGCCGATCCATCGCTCGCGGCAGCCTCATACAATCTCGGGGTGGCGCTGGAAACCAAGGGATTGCACACGGAAGCGGTGCGGATCTGGGAGTCATTTCTCCAAACGGCGCCTGCGTCCCCGAAATCCGATGAGTGGACGACGAAGATTCGCGAAGGATTGACCCGCCTGAAGACGACCTTGTCCTTCCCGCTCGCGGCGACGGCCGCGTCAAATTGAGAGAGGCCGGCCTGCGGAGCCGGCCTCATCGATCAGTGCCCACCTGACCGGATCCTTATCTGCTCTGAGCCTTTCATCTGGTGGTGCGCCTGCTGGACTCATCGGCGATCAAGCGCTTATTTCTCGACTTTGATCACCTGGCCGGTCTGCGCGTCGATGTAGACCGTTCGTTCTTTCTTGCTCGAGTCGATGATATCGATTTCATACACCGTCTTTCCGTCTTCCTTCCCGAGTTGCGCCTCGACGGCCTTCCCCGGCACCTCGCTGGTCGCCGTTCGAATGGCCTGTTCCATCGGGATCTTCGCCGATTCCGCCAACTGCTTGTTCGTCTCGAACAAGGCCCACGCCGGTGTCGAGACGAACGCCGCCGCCATTGCGAGAGACAGTACCATACGCATCACACCACCTCCTTGGTGAACCGAGCATGCTCCTCGTGCTCGTCCTGACTGTCATGAGACAAAGCAAACGACGCGCCCCCGAACAGGGTAGAGCGCGAAGACGCGAACTCTGCGAAGCGGTCGAAAAATTGAGTATGTGCCAGGATCGCCTGATGGCAGGCGGCGCACCTTGTCTGATCACGGACAGGACATCCGCGTGTGAGGGCCGGGCATCCATCGCATCGATCGAAAGACGAGGAGTGCCGTGAGGACCAACACGAGACCAATCCCCATGACACTCGCTCGTTCTCCAAATTCCTGCGTAATCCAACCGAATGCCGTCATGCCGAGGATCGCCGCGGTCATGGCCCCGGTACCGTAGATGGCCAACACACGACCAACGAGACGATGCGGAGAGATCTCCTGCAACACTCCCCACGCGATCGGTGTGAACGCGCCGATGCCGCCGCCGATGACGATCATGAAGACGGCGGCTGCGATGCTGCCTGGCGCACCGGCGAGGCCGAGGAGCGCGGCGCCGCTGATACCGCTCGACGCGGCGATCATCCACAATCGGCGCGCAAGCTGCCATCGCGTGAGGCGCACGAGCACCAACGACATCAGGAATAATCCGATGCCGAGCGCCGACCAGAGATAGCCCACCTCCACCGGCCCCAGATCCAGCATCTTCCTCCCGAAGACGGGGAACAAGGTCGAGAAGGCCGCGGTGCCGAAGGAATGCAGCGCCGCAATCGCGATCAAGAGCAGGATCAGTCGCTGTTTGATGAACCGGAGCCCTTCGACCAGATCGCGGAGCGGGGAGGCGAGGAGCCCGGAGTGCGCAGATGAGGACGTCTGTGCGGCGGGGAGGTGCACGAGCAGCAGGAATGCGGCCGAGACGACATAGGTGACCGCGTTGATGCAGAGCACGGACTGCGAGTCGAGCGCGGCGATGCCGATGCCGCTCAAGGCGGGACCCAAGATGACGCCGAAGCTCGTCGTCGTCTGGAGCCAGGCGTTGGCGGCGGTGAACTGATCCGGTTTGACCAACTGCGGGACGGCTGCGGTCAAGGTCGGTCCGAAGACCGCCGTGGCGAGCGCGTGAAGAAAGACCAGCACGTAGAGCCGCTCCACGGTGAACGCACTCGGCGGGACGACACAAGGAATGAGCCCGATGAGCACGGCACGGAGCACGTCCGTGATGATCAAGACGGGTTTCTTCGGCAGACGATCGATGTAGACGCCGATGAGCGGCCCGAACACGATCGGTGGGATCGTCTGCAACATCCCGATCACGGTCGTTTTGAGCGGGGAGCCGGTAATCGAGTAGACGAACCAGAGGAGCGCGAGTTTCGTGACGCCGTCACCGACTTGCGAGATCAGCTGTCCCCACCAGACGAGACTGAAGTTGCGCCCGAGCAGCAAGGCGCCGTCGTTCACCGCTCGCGTGCATTCGCCCGGCCCGGTACGTACATCGGCGGGGCCGGAAGCAGGAGCGCGCGGGTCACGGGCCATGGTGCTCCTGCAGTCTCCGCGGCGGTCTCACTCCGGGGCCTCGAGACGAATCCCGTCCGATTTGACGGCCTTGACGCCCGGGACCTGGCGTGCGGCTTCGGCGGCCTCCAACGCGATGACGAGAAACTTGGTCTTGCCGGTCAGGGAGACGACCCCGTCTTCCGTTTTCACGTCGAAATGAGCCGACTCCAGCGTCTTGCTCCGCCCGAATCGGTCCTTGACGTACTGCGTGATTAAGTCGTCCTTTCGTCGCGACACGAGCTGTGCAAGATCTTTCGACACCTCGATGTCGTTCGTGACCGATTTCACGCCCTCGACGCTTTGTGCCACTTCGGCCGCGGCGGTTTTCTCCGCCTCCGAGGCGACCTTGCCGGAGAGCTGGGCCGTTTCCCCGTGCATGTCGACGTTGATGTCGTAAGGAAACAGCCGGGGATCGCCCATCAACGCCAGTTTGATCGCGACGATCGGCGGGCCTGCGGCCTTCGCCTCCGAGGCTTTTTCGCTTTTCGGCGTGGGCGGCGGTGCAGTGACCTTTGTCTCCCCTTTCGGCTCGCCGGGCTTCGCGGGTTCCGGCGGCTTGGCTTCAGACGGCTTGGCCGGCTCTTGCGGCTTCGTCTCCGCTTTGGACGGCGCTGCCGTCGGGCTCTTGGCCTCGGGCGCTTTGGGCTCGGGCTTCGTGTCCGGCGGTTTGGTGGGCTCCGGGGGTTTGGTGCTTGGCGGTTTCGGTTCGGACGGTTTGGCTTCCGGCGTGTCACCGGCAGCCAGCAGAAGCGAGGCGCTCAGGAGAAAGACAGCGGCCACGCCCGCTATCGCCGCGACGAGTCTGACCATAGCGACTCCTTGGTGGAGTGAAAGCTCAGAATGGGCCGCGCCTTACGCGGCCGGAAGAGGGTCCGCAACGGCCACCTCTGCCGCGTTGCATTGACGGCTGAAGCGAACCGCGAGCACGGCGGTGACGAGCAGGATGAGCCCGATCCCGATCAAACACGCGGCCGGGCCGACCGTATCGGCGGCCCAACCAAAGACGATCATGCCCAGCATCGCGGCGAACATGCCGCCCGTGCTGAACGTGGTCAAGACGCGGGCGAGCAAGTGCCCGGGTGTCATTTCTTGAAGGATCGCCCACACGACGGGCGTAAACAGTGCGGTGCTCGCGCCGATGATGATCATCAAGAGCGCCGCCGCGAGCGCATCCTTCAGCAGGACAAGGCTGCACATCGCGACACCGCCGACGGCGAGCGCGAACCCGATGCGGCGAAACCGCTCGGCCACGTCGCCTTGCTCCGACCAAGCCAGCCAGGCGGAGGCGATCAGCATCCCGATGCCGAGGGCGGACCAGAGCCAACCGAGTTGCACGGGACCGAGATGAAAGAGCTGCTTGGAAAACACCGGCAACATGTAGACGAAGGCGCTCGCCGCCAACGCGTAGAGCGTCGCCGTCAACATGAGCGACAGCACCATGCGTCGTTGGACGAACACGAACCGGAACCCTTCGAGCATTTCGTGGAAGACATGAGCGGAAAGACCGGCCTCCCGCTTCGGAACGACCAGACGCCGGACGCGGATCGGAATCAAGCAGAGCGCCGAGACGAAAAACGTGCCGGCGTTGACGTAGAGGACGTTCTGCGCGCCGATCAGGGCGATTCCGAGGCCGCTGATCGCCGGTCCGATCAACACGCCGATATTCGTCGTGCTCTGCAGGAGCGCATTCGCGGCCGTCAGCCGGCTCCGCGATACGATCAACGGCACGGATGAGGCCAGCGCCGGCCCGAACACGGTGGAGAAGATCGCGGTGAGGAAGACCAGGACGTAGAGGCGCTCCAACGTCAACGCGTCGAAGGTATAGAGCACCGGAATCAGCAGCACCATCGCCGTCCGGAGCAGGTCGATCCAAATCATCACCGACTTCTTCGGCAACCGGTCCAGATAGACGCCGATGAGCGGCCCGAGCACGAGCGGAGGGATGGTCTGCAGCATCCCGATCAAGGTCATCTTGAGGGCGGACCCCGTCAGTTCATAGACGAACCACAGGAGGGCGACCTTGTTGAGACCGTCGCCTACCTGTGAGACGGCCTGGCCCGTCCACAAGAGACCAAAATCGCGGGTGAGCAGGAGATGCCACCCCCCGGAAGCGTCAACCGCGCGCTCCCTCGGCTCCTGCTCGGCCCGTTGCTGCCCGTGCCCTCGTTCCACCTCCATTGCGTCCTACCAGCGGTCCAAGATGATTTGCGAGCTGGCGAACCCGCTTTCCCGCGCCACGTCGTCGCGCTGGTCTTTCGCAAGCTGGCGATACAGGGTTACGTAGTCCTGCGCCATGCGCTCGGCGGTAAAGCGGGCGTCGAAGGCCTGCCGGCAGTCGGACCGATTGAGCTTGGCCACCTGCTCGACAGCCGTGGTCATCTCGTTGATGTTGTCACAGACGAACCCCGTCACCCCGTTGTCAATGATCTCGGGAATGGAACCCCGCCGATAGGCAAGGACCGGAGTGCCGCACGCCAACGCTTCGATCAACACGAGCCCGAACGGCTCGGGCCAATCGTAAGGCGCGAGCATCGCGTAGGCGTCTCCCAGGAAGTCGTCTTTTTCGGCGTCGCTGATCTCGCCCACGTACTCGACCAGCGGATGCGACATCAGCGGCTCGATCTCGGCTTCGAAATAGTTGCGATCGGCCGGATCGACCTTCGCGGCGACACGGATCGGCATGCCGACGCGTTTAGCAATTTCAATGGCATGGTCGGGCCGCTTCTCCGGCGAGATCCGCCCGAGAAAGGCGAGATATTTCCCTGGATGGGGATGAAAGGTGTACAGGTCGGTGGGAAGGCCGTGATACACCGTCCCCTGCCAGTTGGCCCAGGGAACCGGCTTGCGTTGAGCGTTCGAAATGGAGACCAACGGCATCTCGGAAAAGTCCTTGAAGATCGGAACGAGTTCGGGAAGATCCAGTCGGCCGTGCATGGTCGTGATCGTCGGGGTCGCGCAGCGCCGGGACAGAGGAAAACTAATGAAGTCCAAGTGCGAGTGGATGATGTCGAAGTCCGCGGCCGTGGCGCCGAACGCCATTTCGAGCAACGTCACCAAGGGCGCATCACGGTTGAAGATACCGGTGCAGAGACGGAGCGCTTCGGGACATGCGGCACGCAACTTGGCCGTTGTCGTCGAGTCGCCGCTGGCGAAGAGCGTCACCTCGTGTCCCTGACGGACCAGCTCCTCCGTCAAGTAGGACACAATCCGTTCGGTTCCGCCATACAGCTTGGGCGGGACGCTTTCCCACAGCGGTGACACTTGCGCGATCTTCATGTGTGAATCTCCTTTCAGTTGGGACTCGCGGGACGACGGCGGACAAGGGCGTCAGGCGGCGCCGTCGGACGTGTTCCTGCAAGCTACGGGCCGTTGACGCAGCGACATGAACGCCACGATGGCATTGGATTCTCAATACGATGGGCCGCGCGAATCTGAGCACCGGTCATACACGCGGGGCGAGTTGTCGGCTGTCTGAGCAAGCCGACCAGTCATCGACGCTCCTGACCGAAGGATCACCGCGGGGGACAAGGTGTCCGAAATCAAGACACTCCGTCCTGGTTCTTGGCGCGAGAGAAACCGCGGGTTGATCGACAGGCGGGCCGTGGCGCGCCAGAGTTTCCGACCGGCATCGCCCACGGACACCGTCATTGGTGTCGCCCAGAGGCGACTTTAATCTAAAGAGAGTCGCGCGGCGCGCGACACCGCTTCCGGTGTTCGTCGCCATGGCCGGTTGGAAACTATGGCGCGCCATTGCCCGTATGTTGATCGACCGATGGTCCTGTCGCGCCAAGAATCAAGACATACCATAGCGGCGCAGCTTCCGGAGCAAGGTCTTGCGATGGATGCCGAGAATCTCCGCCGCGCGCCCGATATCGCGTTGGTGCGCATCGAGCACCCGAAGAATGTAGTCCTTTTCCAGGGCATCGATGGTCATCCAGCCGCTGTGAACCGGCGTCTGCGTGGCCGCGGTTCTGATCGATTCCGGCAGATCGTGGGGCAAGATCGTGGTGTGGGGACTCAGCACAATCGCCCGTTCAATGACGTGCTCGAGCTCACGCACGTTGCCGGGCCAACTGTATTTGACAAGGAGATCCATCGCCTCGTCCGAGATCCCCGTCACCGGTTTTTCCTTTTGTGCGCCGTACCGTTGAACGAAAAACTGGGCGAGCAGCGGGATGTCTTCGACCCGTTCACGCAACGGTGGGATCGTAATCGTGACGACGTTGAGGCGATAATAGAGGTCCTCACGGAAGCTGCCCGATTCCACCAGCGGCTTCAAATCCTTGTTGGTCGCCGCAATCATCCGCACGTCGACGGTCATCGTGCCGCTCCCGCCCACGCGCCTCACTTCCCGCTCTTGCAGCACGCGTAGGAGCTTGCTCTGGAGCGTCGGCGAGATGTTCGCCATTTCGTCGAAAAAGCACGTCCCCATATGCGCTTTTTCAAGCAGCCCCTTCTTGGTGGCGATGGCTCCGGTGAACGCGCCCCGCTCATGACCGAAGAGTTCGGATTCGAGCAGGCTCTCGGTCAGCGCGCCGCTGTCGACCGTGACAAACGGCCCCGTGCGCCGTGGACTGTTCGCATGGATCGCGCGGGCCACGAGCTCCTTGCCCGTGCCGCTTTCGCCCTGGAGCAGGACGGTGCTGTCGGTTTGCGCGACGCGCGCGATCATCTTGTAGACGGAGACCATGCCCGGGCTGCTGCCGACCAGGTTGTCGAAGCGGTAGCGATCCTGGAGCTGCTCGCGCAGCGATTGGTTCTCCGACAACACGCGCTTGTGCTCCAAGGCGCGGCGGACAACCAGGCGAATTTCGTCGACGATGAACGGCTTGCTCAGGTAATCGAAGGCGCCCGCCTTGATCGCATCGACGGTGGTCTTGAGCGAGCCATAGGCGGTCAAGAGAATCACGAGCGTGTCGGGCACCCGGGTCTTCAGCTCGTTCAACAGCGCCAGACCGTCCATTCCCGGCATGTGAATGTCGGTGATCACGACGTCAGGCCGCTCATGCTCGATCTTCCCGAGCGCCGCCTGGCCGTTTTCGGCCGTCTCCACGCGGTAGCCTTCCTTCGCGACGATCTCGCGCAGGAGGTCCAGCGTCTCGGCATCATCGTCCACGATCAGGACGCGCGAATCTTCCGCTGACACCATACGCTACCCCTCCGCCGGCAACAGGACCGTGAATCGCGAGCCCTTGCCGGGCTCGCTGTCCACCAGGATCATGCCGCCATGGGCCCGAATCGTCTCGATCGCGATCGCGAGGCCCAATCCGGTTCCCCGCCCGGCCCGCTTCGTCGTGAAGAACGGCTGAAAGATCTGCTCCCGCATCTCGGGCGGGATGCCATGGCCGGTATCGAGGATCTCGACGGCATGGCGAGGTAGGCCGTCTGCCGGGTCGGCCGGACGATAGGTCCGTATGGTCAGCGTCCCGCCGTCCGGCATGGCATCGAGGGCATTGTCGATCAGATTGCAAAACACTTCCTGAAGCTGCTGCTGATCGCCGCAAATCTTCATCGAGCCGGGCGCAAATTCGGTCATCAAGGTCACATGCCGCCGCATGATCTCGGGCCGGAGCAGCGAGACGCAATCATCCAAGCAGGCCGTGAGCTCGAGCGGCGCGAAGACGGGTTCCGGTTTTCTTGCGTAGATCAGAAGATCTTGAATGATCCGGCTCGTCTGTTCGATCTGCGCTTCCACGGTGTTGAGTCGTCGGCGCGCTTCCGCCGTCAGGTTCGGGTCCTCCTGGAGCAGTTGGACGTGGCCGGACAGCGCCGTCAGAGGCGTGCCGATCTTATGGGCGACCGTGGCGGCGAGTTGGCCGATGGCGGAGAGCCGCTGCGCGCGCGCCGCCTCGCGTTGCGCGTTGGAGAGCAGCTCGTTGGTGCGCGCGAGCTGCCGGTTTTTCTGCAAAATCTCGGCGGTCGCATCTTCCACTTTCTGCTGCAGTCCTTGATGCGCCTGCTGCAGCGCTTGAAACAGTCGCGCATTCTCTTCCGTCGTCGTCCGGATGCGGTCCACCATGACGTTGAATCGACTGGCGAGCGTCCCCAGCTCATCCTCGCTGCGGACCGGAACCGCGGTCGTCATGGTTCCCTCGGTCACGGCCTTCACCGCCCGGAGCAGCGTTCCGACGGGTCGATGCAGGTACCAGTACAGGAAGAGGTTCAGCGCGAGCACAATGACGGCGCCGGTGATCAGCCGGCGGATCAACGACAGCCGGTGCTGATAGTCCAAGACATCGTCGAATTGCGAGGTGGAGAATTCGGCAAAGGCGGCGCCGACCAGCCGTCCTCCGACGGAGATCGGTGAGGCGATCTTCAGCCGGTGTTCCGATTCAGCCGCCGCATCGCTGACCGCGGTCCCTTGCGTGAGCGCCTTCAGCACGATCGCCGGCGGTTTCTCCAAAGCCGGGAGGGTGGTGTTGCCAGAGCTGACCAGCAGTTGCGGGCTGCCGCCGTCGCTCGGGAGCGCATAGAGGGCCACATCGATCACGTCCGGACGGTTGGCGCGAAGCCGATTGAGATCCATTTCGCGGGCCCGGACGTCCAAGAATTCGGTGGAACCGGTGATCGCGGCGTCGAGCTGTCGGACGACGGCGGTCAGCTCTTCCTGAAAATTCGCACGCGCCAGATCGGCGACGTACCGGCGATCAAGGTATTCATCGGAAACCGCCGAGAGCCCGACGATCAGGAGGATGACGAGTGAGATTTTGGCCTGCAGACTGGTACGGTTCCACGGACTCACGCGGGCACTCACCTTAGGGTGACCGGCCGCGACCGCGCCGACCCCGGTTCCCTGTGTCACCGTCGGTGCTTCCAACCGAGACAAACCATTCCCTCCCGGACAAAACGTCCGCTGACCGTATGCGTGAGTCTCCATGGCGCCGGGCAGAGAATTTACCGTACGTCAGGCGTTTCGGTTCGCCACCGTCCGCTTCATCAAAGCTGGACTGGGCCAAGCGAGGACGGAATGCGCAAGAAGTACGCCATCCGACTGTCATCGACCGCCATGGGCACATCATTGTGCCCCAACGCACCTTTGAAATCTGTCCTGCTCTCCCCTACAGATGCCCGCTTCGCCACCGACAGCCCGGATCAGTGTCGATGCGTATACTCGCTTCACTTCGTGGAGGGTTGCGCGCAGGACCAGGAGGTCGGCCAGGAAGTCGGATGGGCGACGGCCAGCCGGCGGGCTTCTTCACCGTCAATGACTCCGGCGGCGACACTACTGACGGCAGAGACCGAGGCCCGGCTCAGCGAAATTGGCGAAGCGGAAATCCTCGTCGGCATCCCAAGCTTCAACAATGCCAGGACGATCGGGCACGTGGTCCGCGCGGTCACCGCGGGCCTGGCCAAGTACTTTTCAGGGCGGCGCGCCGTGCTCGTGAACTCCGACGGCGGCTCGGCCGATGGCACGCCGGAAGCCGTGGCTCAGGCCGTCATCGATTATGGGGCGATGCTGATCAGCGATCGGCAAAGCCTGTTGGAAAAGGTCATCACCTCCTACCGCGGGATTCCGGGGAAAGGAAGCGCGTTTCGGACCATCTTTGAAATTGCGCGACGGGTCAAGGCGAAGGCGTGCGCCGTCGTGGATTCCGACCTGCGCAGCATCACGCCGGAATGGATCGAATTGCTCCTCGCGCCCGTGCTGGACGAGGGGTACGACTACGTCGCCCCGTATTACCTCCGCCACAAATATGACGGTACGATCACCAACAGCATCGTCTACCCGATGACCCGGGCCTTGTACGGTCAGCGTATCCGCCAGCCGATTGGTGGTGACTTCGGCTTTTCCGGGTCGCTTGCCGAGCATTACGCCGCCAAACACGTGTGGGAATCGGATGTGGCCCGCTTCGGGATCGACATTTGGATGACGACGGAGGCGATCGCGAGCGGCGCGCGCGTCTGCCAGAGCTTCCTCGGCGCAAAGATTCATGATCCGAAAGACCCGGCCGCCGATTTGTCCGCCATGCTGGTGCAGGTCGTGGGCGCCGTCTTCGCCTTGATGGAGGAGCATCAAAGCGTCTGGCTGGATCTCGAGGGCTCCAATCAAGTCGCACTCTTTGGCTTTCAGTACGGCGTGGGAGTCGAGCCGGTCCATGTGAATGTCGATCGCATGGTGGCGAATTTCCGGCACGGGCTGCTCGATCTCGAGCCGATCTGGCGGCAGATGCTCACCGAGGAGACGATGGACGGCTTGTTGCCGCTGAAGGACTGCGAGCTTCAGGCGTTCCGGATCTCGGATGAACTGTGGGCCCGAGTGGTGTACGACGCCGCCGTCTCCCATCGGCGGCGTGTGCTGCCTGTCGACCATCTGTTGAAAGCCATGACGGCGCTGTATCTCGGACGGACGGCGTCGTTTGTGCTGGAGACCCAAGCCCTCACCTCGGTGGAAGCGGAAGATCGCATTGAGGTACTGTGCGCGACGTTCGAACGATTGAAGCCGTACCTGGTGAAACGGTGGCGGGAGTCGGCGTGACGTAGCAGAGACCAGCGAACGCACCCATGACAAGAGGCTGACGGGTGCCGCGAGCTACGCTCGGCGGAGGAGACGCCATGACGGAGTTCTGGGAGACAGCATTGCTGGCCCCCCTGATCGGGATCGGGGTGCGGATTCTCGCGCTGCTCCCGAACGTCCTCGCGATGGTCATCATCCTTTCGATCGGCTGGGTGGTGGCTTGGGGCGCGGCGCTCGTCACCGAACACCTCCTCCGTGCCATTGGCCTCGACCGGCTCAGTGAGCGGCTCGGGGCGACGGCGGCCTTGCTCCGGGGTGGGGTGAAATCGGATCCCTCGCATCTGTTGGGCCGTGCCCTCTATTGGCTCGTGCTCGCGTTTGCGGTCATCGGCGCATTGGCGGCCCTCAACGTCGAGCCCATCAACCGATTCGCGCAATCGTCCCTGGCGTACATCCCTCATCTGCTGACTGCCGCCGTCATTCTCGTTGCCGGATATCTCCTGTCCAACTTCGTCGGTCAAGCGGTCTTGATCACCGCCGTGAACGCGGGATTTCCGCCGGCCCGCGCGGTGGCCGCGTTTTCACGCTGGGGCCTCCAGCTGTTGGCCGCGGCGATGGCGCTCGAGCAGCTTGGCATCGCGCAAAACATCGTCGTCGTCGGCTTCGGAATCACGTTCGGCGGCGTGGTGCTGGCCGCTGCGATCGCGTTCGGCCTGGGGGCCAAAGATCTCGCGAAGGCGTTCCTGGAGCGTCGACTGTCGGGAAGCGGATGGGATCAGACGCCGGATGATTTGCGGCATCTCTGAGCGGGGGTAAGGGGGTAGGGTGGTAGGGCGGGAGAGCCGGAGCAGTAAGGCGGGAAGGTGGTCGTTAGCACGGTACCCCTTGATCACCCTGCCCCTTTACCTCGTCCTCTTGACCGCCGCCTGCGCCAATGACGGACCGGCGAGTAGCGATGTCCTCGTCTTCAATCATGGCAAGCTTGCGGGCGATCCTCAGATGATGCGGTCGATGCTCGACGCGTTTGAGCGCGACCATCCCGACGTCCATGTGCGGGAGGAGGTGCTGCCGGCTTCAACCGATCAGCAGCATCAGTACTATGCCATCAACCTCGAAAGCCAGGATGTCCCGTTCGACCTCTTTGCGATCGATGTGATCTGGGTGCAAGAGTTTGCGCGGGCCGGATGGATCGTGGACGTGGACGAGGTGATCCCAGGCGGCGAGCGCGCGGCGTACTTCCCTTCGACTATCGAGGCGGCCACGTACGAGGGACGCCTTTATGCCGTCCCCTGGTATGTCGATGTGGGGCTGCTGTTCTATCGAAAGGATCTACTCGACCGCTACGGCTTGGTCCCGCCGACCACCTGGTCGGAGCTGACCACGATCGCGCGCACGATTGCGCACGGCGAGCGCGATCCACGGCTCTACGGGTTCGTCTGGACCGGCAAGCAGTACGAGGGCCTCGTCTGTGTCGCGCTCGAATTCGTGTGGGGCCATGGTGGGTCGCTGATACAGCCGACCGAGGCCACTGAGGCGGCCTTGGGTGCCATGCGGGAGCTGATCGATCAGGGTGTCTCGCCGCCCTCGGTTGCCGCCGCCGACGAAGAATCGGTGCGGCTGCTCTTCGCCGACGGCCGCGCGATTTTCATGCGCAACTGGCCGTATGCCTGGGCGCTGCTCGATCAATCAGGCTCTCCCCTCCGCGGCAAGGTCGGTATGGCGCCCCTTCCGGCGTTCGAAGGGCACCAGAGCGCCTCGGTCCTCGGTGGCTGGATGCTCGCCGTTCCCCGGCATGCAAGGCATCGTGAGGCCGCCATGCAGCTGCTTCGGTATCTCGCGAGCCGGGAGGTTCAGCGTGCAATGGCCCAGCTGGCCGGCTATCACCTCGCCCGGCGCGACCTCTACAGGGACTCGGTGCTGCTGTCCGCGCAGCCCTGGCTCAAGGAGCTCTATCCCGTCTTCGAAGGCGCACGACCACGGCCGCCATCGCCGTATTACTTGATGCTCTCTCAAGTGTGGCAGCCGGAGCTCAGCGCCGCGGTCGTCGGGCGCAAAGCTCCATCCGAGGCGCTGGCCGCTGCCCGGCGCGAGATAGACCGCATCGCGGCGCTCGATGCACCGCGTGCAGCTCAGGACGCGGGTAATGCCGTTGTGGCGGCGAGGTAAGGGAACGTGGACTTCCCGTGTGAGCGGACTGTCAGAACATTCCTGGGCGATCGTGTGTGTCACCCCGGCCCTTTCGCTGCTTGCGGTCTTTGCCGCGATCCCGATCCTCCAGGCCGTCTGGCTCAGTCTGCATGCGCGGCTGCCGATGTTTGGCATCGATCGCTTCATCGGGTTGGCGAACTATCAGGCGCTCCTGCAGGATGCCCGGGTTTGGGCCGCTTTCGGAACGACGGCCTATTTTACGGCGGTCTCGGTCGCGCTCGAGGTCGGATTGGGCCTCGGCATGGCGCTGCTTGCGTATGGCGGAGCGGATTTCCGGCGAGGGCCGCAAACATCGGCGCTTCGCGTGATCATGCTCGTGCCGTGGGCGGTTCCGAGCGTCGTGTCGGCGCGAATTTGGGAGTGGCTCTACCATCCCGATTATGGAGTCGTGAACTACCTGTTGTCCGCGGCCGGTGTGATCGAACATCCGATCTATTGGCTTGGCACGCCCGCCTGGTCGATCCACGCGGCGATCCTGATGGACGTGTGGAAGACGACGCCGTTTGCGGCGCTGATTCTCTTAGCCGGCCTGCACACGATTCCCGAGGAGCTGTACCAAGCGGCGCGGGTGGATGGGGCATCTGGCTGGCAAACCTTTCGACGGATCACGCTCCCGCTCCTGTGGCCGGCGCTGCTCATTGTGTTGACCTTCCGCACGATGGATGCGTTTCGAGTCTTCGACGCCGTCTACGTGCTGACCGGCGGTGGTCCGGGGAACAGCACCGAGACGTTGTCCATCTATGCGTACAAGACGCTGTTTCATACGTTGCAGTTCGGGTATGGATCGGCGGTGACCACGGTGATGTTTCTGATCGTGTCCTGTGTGACGGCGGTGTATCTGCTGGCATTGCGGCGTCAGCTGGAGCTCGCATGACGATTCGATTGCCCCGACAGCCGCTCCGAGCCGCCGGCGTCGGCCTCGTCATCACCGTTTGCCTGGCACCCGTCGTCTGGCATGTCGTGACGTCGCTGAAGTCCTCGGCTCAGTTGATCCGCCTGCCGCCGCTGCTGCCGATCCCCCCGACCCTGGCGCATTATGAGCGGGTCCTGTTCGAGTCGTCCGCCTTGCGGCCGGCCCTCGTCAACAGCCTCCTCGTCGCGGGAGGGACCACGGTGGTCGCCGTGTTGATCGGAAGCCTGTGTGCGTTTGCCGTGGCGCGGCTGCCACTTGGCGGCAAGCCCGTGATCCTGGGCTTTATTCTCGCCCTCTCGATGTTTCCGCCAATTGCGACGATCAGCCCGCTGTACTTGTTGGCGCGGACGGCGGGTCTCCGCGACACCGTGGTCGCCGTGTTGTTGATCCACACGACGTACGCGTTGCCGCTGGTGATTTGGGTGCTCACGAACGCGTTTCGGCAGATTCCTGTCGAACTGTATTGGGCGGCGCGGGTCGATGGGTGTACGCCGTGGCGCGCCTTGTGGTCCGTCGTCCTGCCTCCGGCGCTGCCCAATGTCGCGGCCGCCGGGCTCTTGGTCTTCATCTTTTCCTGGAACGAATTTCTCTTTGCGCTCACATTGACGGCGACCGATCGGGCGCGGACCGCGCCGGTGGCGATCGCGTTGTTTCCCGGCTTGCATGACGTGCCGTGGGGCGACATGGCGGCCGCTAGCATCATCATCACGCTCCCGGTCGTCGTGCTCACGATTCTGTTTCAACGACGCCTGGTGTCCGGACTGACGGGAGGCAGCTTGAAAGGATAATGAAGCGTTCGAGGTTCGACGTTCGAGGTTCCCAGTTCAATCTTCGGAAACAACCTCGAACCTCGAACCTCGAACTTGGAACTTAACCAATGGCGGAGGTCAGACTCGAAGGCGTCCAGAAGCGGATCGGGCCGGTTGAGATCATCGGCGATCTGACCTTGGACGTCCGTGACGGCGAATTCTTCACGCTCCTTGGCCCGTCGGGGTCCGGCAAATCCACGCTGCTGCACTTGATCGCGGGCCTCGACCGGCCCACAGCGGGCCGGATTCTCTTTGATGGAGCAGACGTGGCGGAGTTGGCGCCTCGCGAGCGCGACGTCGCCGTCGTGTTTCAGTCATACGCCCTCTATCCGCACATGACGGTCGCGGAGAACCTTGCGTTTCCGTTGCGCGTAGGCCGGCGGCGCCGCGGATTGGACGAACGCATGATCGAGCGAGAAGTCCGGCGCATCGCGGCGCTCCTGGGCCTGGAGGCCTTGCTCGACCGTCGGCCGAGGCAGCTTTCCGGCGGGCAGCGGCAGCGGGTCGCGCTGGGGCGTGCGCTCATCCGTCATCCGCGGGTGTTCTTGCTCGATGAGCCGCTGTCGAATCTGGATGTGCAGCTGCGCGCCGAGATGCGGGCCGAGTTGCGGCGGCTCCATGACGAACTCGGGATCACGATGATCTACGTGACGCACGATCAGGTGGAGGCGATGACGCTGGCCGACCGGGTGGCGGTATTGGACCGCGGTCGGCTGCAGCAAGTCGATGCGCCGCGGGCCCTCTACGACAGCCCGCGCAACGTCTTCGTCGCGGGCTTCGTCGGCCATCCGGCGATGAACACCTGGGAGGCCGAGGTGCACCGACAGGAAGCGGTCGCCGGCCCTCTTCGCGTGCGCCTCCGGCCTGATGTCGGGCCTTGGTATGACCGGCGGCGGGTCCGCATCGGTCTTCGGCCCGAGGATGTGCACATCGTGTCCGAACCGGGCGAGCCCGCCGACACGCTCGCCGCGGTCCGGCTGATCGAGCCGACCGGCGGGCAGACCTGGGTGACCTGTGATGTGCCGATGGAGTGGACACCAGGGCCGACCGTTCCATGCAAGGACCGATCGCTCACGCTCGTCGGTCTCGCATCGCGCGGCTTTGACGCTAGACCGGGCCAACTCGTTGGTGTGCGCCTGGCCCAGGGCGCCGCCCACCTTTTCGATCCGGACACGGGTCTGCGCGTGACCGGACCATCACCCTCTACTGTCATTGAGGAAGCATCATGAAAACAATCGAGCGGGTCCATGACGAGCCTCACGTCGAGGACAATACCGAGTCCCGGCTGATCGTGGTCTCCAACCGTGAGCCGTACGAGCACGTGGTCCGGCACGGGCATCGGGTCTGTGAGCGCACGGACGGCGGACTGGCGTCCGCACTCGACCCTGTGTTGCGTCGTACCGGCGGAGTATGGGTGGCGTGGGGCAGCGGGGCTGGGGATCGCGATGCCACCGGAGCCGATGATACCGTTGCTGTTCCGCCGGAGGCGCCCGCCTATTATCTCCGCCGCGTGTGGCTCACGCCCGAGGAGATCCAGGGCGGCTATATGGGATATGCGAATGAGGTGTTGTGGCCGCTCTGTCACATTACGCTCGACCGAGTCGCCTATCGCCGGCGGTTTTGGGACGCCTACATCGCGCTCAATCGCCGTTTCGCCGGCGCGGTGTTGGAAGAGTTACGCCGCCGGCCGGGGCCCGTCTGGGTCCACGACTTCCACTTGGCGCTCGTGCCCAAGCTCATCAAGGAACTCCTGCCGAATACTCTCGTCGCGGTTTTCTGGCACATTCCCTGGCCCGGTCTCGACGTGTTCCGGATCCTGCCGGAGCGGCGGGAAGTGCTGACAGCCCTGCTGGAGGCCGACAGCCTGGTCTTTCAGACCCGCTCGTACAGCCGGGCGTTCATCGAGTGCGCGCGGCACCTGCTCGACGCGCAGGTCGATGAAGGGCAATCCGTGATCACGTACAAAGGCCATCAGACGCGCGTGTCCGCTCGGGGCATCAGCGTCGATTTTCAGGCGTTCTCCGATCATGCCGTGAGCCGCGTCGTCGATCAGGCGACGGCAGGGGTCCGGCGTCGCCTCGGCCTTCGCGCCGATGTCCGAGTGGGGCTTGGCGTCGACCGACTCGATTACACCAAGGGACTGCTGAAACGGTTTTGGGCGTTGGATCACTTTTTCTCCCGTTATCCGGAATACCAAGGCCGGTTCACGTTCATTCAACTCGCCGTCCCGACGCGGCGGGAAATCGACACCTACCGGCGGTACCGGAAAATCATTTGGCAAACCGTGCTCGACATCAACGATCGGTACGCCGCCCCCGAGTCGTCCGACAACGGGAAGCGCTGGCAGCCGATCCTCTACTTCGAAGATCGGTTCAGCTTCGACACGCTCGTCGCCTACTACCGCTTGGCGGATCTGGCGCTGGTCAGCTCGGTGAACGATGGGATGAACCTGGTCGCCAAGGAGTATGTGGCGTCGCAAGTCGAGGAACGGGGCGTGCTGCTCGTGAGTCAGATGGCGGGAGCGGCCGAAGAGTTGACCGAAGCATTGATCATCAATCCCTACGACTCCGAGGGCTTGGCCGACAGCATCAAACAGGCCCTGGAGATGCCGGCGGCGGAGCGCCAGCGGCGCATGCAGGTGATGCGTGAGTATCTCCGAGTGCACGATCTTGCGGCGTGGGTCCAGGGATGTCTGCAAGACGCAGGAGCTGCGGATCGGAAGGAAGGAGCGCCATGAATCGATATGGAATTTCCATCTTTGCGTCGATGCTCGTCTGTGGGCTGTCGGCGGAATCGCCCGTATGCGCGGCCGACCGTCAGCCGACCTACACGTTGAACCAGATCATTCAGTTGGCCCTGGACCGTAATCCCGTCATGGCGGGCGCGCAAGCCGTGGTCGACCAGAACAGCGGGGAACGGGTGGCGGCTGGCGCGTATCCCAACCCCACCTTCAACGGTAACGGCGGACGCGGCTATCTCCGCGATGCCGGTCCATTGACCAGTGAGATTCCCACGTCGACGACCGAGTACATTTTTAATATCGGCCAGCCGTTCGAGTGGCCGCAGAAGCGGGCCGCACGACAACGCGCGGCGGAGGCCGGGCTTGCCGGCGCGTCGGTCGGATTGGTCGAGACGCGGGTGAACCTGACGTCCGAGGTCAAGATCGCGTTTTACGATCTGCTCCTCGCGCAGCGGAACGCCGAGATCGCCAAACAGAATCTCCAGATCGTGGAGGACGTGCGCAGGATCGTCGGCGTTCGGGTCCGGTTGGGGGAGGCGCCGCAATTCGAGGCGGTCAAAGCCGATGTCGAGGTGTTGAAGGCGAATCAGGTCGTCACACGCGCCGACAATACCGTCCGGGTCAACCGCGTCGTGCTCGATACGCTCACGGCCGGGGCGCTCGGGTCGACGTACACAATCGAAGGCGAGTTCGAACCGTTTCGCAAGGATCTCCCCGTGGGAACGTTGGTGACGCGCGCGTTGACCGAGCATCCGACGCTCAAACGTCTGACAAACCTCGTGGACCAGGCGGATCGCACGATCGAGTTTCAGCGCCACTCTCGCGTGCCCAACGTGACGGTGAATAGCACGTATGTCCGCGAATATGGTCGTGAGGCGTTCGATGTGGGAGTGAGTGTGCCGGCGCCCCTCTGGTATCAACGCCAAGGCGAAATCGCCTCGGCGCTCGGCAACAAGCGGCGCGAGGAGGCCGAATTGTTGCGCACGCGCAATCTGCTGCTGAAAGAAATCAATCAATACTACCAGGATGCGCTGACCACCGCGGACCTGATCGAGGTGTTCGAAAAGGGCCTGTTGCGTCAGGCCCAGGAGGCGCTGCGGATCGCCCAGTTCAGCTTCAAGCAAGGCGCCTCGAGCCTGCTGGAGGTCTTGGATGCGCAACGCGTGCTCCGCGGCATCCTGTCGGACTACGTGCAGGCCCGGTTCGAACTGTCCGTCGCGGTCAGTCGTCTTGAGCGTGCTGTGGGTGGGCCGCTCTCGACCTTCTAGCTGTTTGCGCACGACGGGAGGAGGCCGTGCTGCCAACGATGCGGGACGTGTCCGTGCCGGCGGGCCACCGGTGTGGTTCATCGCGTGGCTCGTCTCCTTCGGCTCCTCGCGCATCCGACGGGGCGAACAGGCTACAATGGAACCATGAAGAATGCGATTCGCTTACCAAGGCTGCATTCGTCGCCGGCTCGTGCTCATGACGATCGTGCCCGCAGTTCACGGCTGTTCGGCGTCTTCCTGATCATCGGGTGTCTGACCCTCGCCGCCTGTGACAGCGCCCCTGACGCCCCGACTGAAGCCAAAACAACGACAGAGCGGCCGCCGACCAACGGCGGCCAGCCACGCGTCGTTCGTCTCACCGAGGAGGAGGTACACCGGGCGGGGCTGAAGATTCAACCGGCCGTGCGCGGAGAATTTCGCAGCTATCGTGATTTTCCGGGGACGGTGGAGCCGAATCAGCACGCCTTGGCGGAGATCTCCGCACTCGTTCGCGGGCGCGTCGTCGACGTCTATGCGGACCTCGGGCAGGAAGTGAAAGCTGGTCAATTGCTCGCGATCCTCTATAGCAGCGACCTGGGGATGGCGCAGTCGGCGTACCTGAAGGCCAATGCGAAGCTCTACGTCGCGGAGAAAGCGTACGAGCGCGCCAAGTCGTTGCTGGAAGAGAAAGTCATCGGGCTTGCGGAGGCGCAACGGCGCCAAGGCGAGATGATCAGCGCGCGGGCCGAGAAACGCGAGGCTCGGGATCGGCTGCAGTTGCTCGGGATGACGGATGAGCAGATCGACCGGCTCGATCACGAGCAAACGATTCACTCCCACGTCCCGATCGCGGCGCCGTTCGACGGCCGGATCATCGACCGAAATTTGACCAAAGGCGAGGTCGTCGAGACGACGGAGAAATTGTTCGTCGTCGCCGACCTCTCGGAAGTCTGGGTGACGGCCAAGATTCCCGAAAAGGACATTCCGTTCATTTATTACGAGCATCCGGATCGGCAGATGGTCGAGGTGCGGGTCTCGGCCTATCAGCATGAGGTGTTTCACGGCAAGATCACGTATGTGGGTGACGTGCTCGATCCCGCCACGCGGACCATGCGGCTCCGGTTGGAGATCCCCAACCCCCAACGGCGCCTGAAGCCGGAGATGTTCGCGACCATTCGCATCTATTCACAGCCCGAGCCCAATGTCCTGATGATCCCCGAGGCGGCGGTACAACGTCAGCGCGAGCAGCCGTTCGTCTTCGTTCAGCGCGAGCCCTTGGTCTTCGAGGCCCGAGAGGTGAAGCTCGGGGAATCGAACGGCGAGATGGTGCGCGTCCTGAACGGCCTCCGCGAAGGCGAGGCGGTCGTCACCGACGGAGGATTCGTGCTGAAATCCGAACTCTTCAGCGATCAGATCTAGCCGCATGCTTGCCGCCTTCCTCGGTGCGGTTCTCCGCCAGCGCGTGCTGATCATCCTGTTCGCCGTCGCCCTCGCCGTCGGCGGCCTCTATGCCTTCGACACCATTCCGATCGATGCGTTTCCCGACGTGACCACGATCATGGTGCAGGTCGTGACGAAGGCGCCCGGCCTGTCCCCGGCCGAGATCGAACGCTTCGTGACCTTTCCGCTCGAGCTGCAGCTCACCGGCGCGCCGGGCCTTGTCCAGATCCGCTCGTTGTCGAAGGTCGGACTCTCGATGATCGACATCATCTTCGAGGATTCCGTCGACATCTATCTCGCGCGCCAGATCGTGCTCGAACGGGTGCTCGAGGCGCAGGACCGGCTCCCGCCCGGAACCGTCTCGCAGCTGGTTCCCAATACGACCGGACTCGGCGAAGTGTTCCAATACTATCTGGAAGGCCCGGAGGATGCGGTCGAGGGCCACCGCGCGAGCGAGGCCGACTTGATGGAGCGACGCACGCTGCAGGACTGGGTGATCCGCCCGCTGCTCAAAGGCTTGCGCGACGTCGTCGAGGTCAATTCGATTGGCGGGTACGTGAAACAGTATCAGGTGATGGTCGAGCCGGGGTTGCTCCGCAAGTACGACCTCGCGCTCCACGAGGTCTTCGGCGCGGTCGCCAACAACAACGCCAACGCCGGCGGCAACATCCTCGAGAAGGAAGACGAGAAGTACATCGTGCGTGGTGTCGGGCTGATCAAGACATTGGAGGACATCGAGAACATCGTGATCAAACAGGTGCAGGGCACGCCGGTGTACGTCCGCGACGTCGCGGAGGTGCGCATCGGCCATGCGATTCGGCACGGGGCGGCCCTGCTGAACGGCGATCGCGAGGTCGTCGTCGGAATCGTGTTGATGCTGCGCGGGGCCAACGCCCGCGATGTCGTGCAAGCGATCAAGGGCAAGGTCGACGAGATTCATCAGAAGCGCATCCTGCCAGAGGGACTTCGCATCGTGCCGTTCTACGACCGGATCGATCTGATCCGGAAGGCCCTGAAGACGATCTACCAGGCGCTCATCGAAGGCATCCTGTTCGTCATCGTCGTGCTCTTCGTGTTTCTCGGGAACGTCCGGAGCGCGCTGGCCGTCACGATCATTCTGATCGTCGCGCCGCTCGCGACGTTCATCGCGATGAAGGTCTTCGGCCTGTCGGCGAATCTCATGTCGTTGGGTGGGTTGGCGATCTCGATCGGCATGATCACCGACGCGGCCATCATCCAAGTCGAAAATGTCGAACGCCACCTCGCCGAAGCCGCCAGCGAAGCACGCCGCTGGGTGGAGGCGCGGTTGCCGATCGTTCAGCGCGCCGTGCTCGAAGTCCGCGCCCCGAGTCTCTTCGGAGAGCTGATCATCGGCCTGACGTTTCTGCCGGTCCTGGCGCTGGTCGGCATGGAAGGCAAAATGTTCCACCCGTTGGCGCTGACCATCATGCTGGCCTTGTTCGCCAGCCTCGTCTTGTCGTTTACGCTCTCGCCGGTCTTGTGCTTGCTCATGCTGAAGTCGGGCAGCGAGGAAGACACCTGGCCTGTGCGTCTGGTTAAACGGGCGTACTTGCCGTTGTTACGGTGGGCGCTGGCGCATCGCGCCGCCGTGGTCGCCATCGCGGCCGTGGTCTTAGCCAGCAGCCTGGCGCTCTTTCCGTTCCTCGGCGGTGAATTCATCCCGATTTTGAACGAGGCGGCGATCACGCCCCAAACCATCCGCCACCCGAGCATTTCCCTCGATGAGTCGATCGAGATCGAGAAGGAAGTCCAGCGCGCGATCCTCGAGTTTCCGGAAGTTGAGAAGGTCGTCTCGAAGATCGGGCGATCGGAGTTGGGGAACGACCCGCAGGAGCCGAACGCGAGCGATCCGGTCGTCACCCTGTATCCGATGGACGAATGGAAGACGGCCAAGACCAAACCGGAACTCGACGATGCGATCCGGCAGCGACTGGAGAAAGTGCCGGGCGCGAATTTTCTGTTGAGCCAGCCCATTCAGCAGCGCGTCGATGAGCTGCTCTCCGGCGTGCGATCCGAAGCGACCGTCAAAGTCATCGGCGAAGATCTCGATGTCCTCCGACTAACGGCCGATAAGATTCAGGCGATCCTGCGCTCCGTCCGGGGGGTCAAAGACGTGCGAGTGGAGCAGCTCTTCGGGCAGTCGTATTTGACGATCGACATCGACCGCAGCAAGATCGCCCGTTACGGTATCAACGTCTCCCACATCCGGGAGATCATTACGACGGCGATCGGTGCCGAGCCGGCGACGCAGGTCTACGAAGGGCAGCGACGCTTCGATCTCGTCTTGTGGTATCCCAAGAAGTATCGGGACAGCGTCGAAGACATTCGCAATATTCTGTTGACGACGGCGACGGGCGCCCTGATCCCCTTGGGTGATCTCGCAACCGTCGAGCTGCGAGAGGGGCCGGCGCTCATCAGTCGCGAGGACCTCCAACGCCGGATCTACATCGGCTTCAACACGTTCGGCCGCGACATCGAGAGCATCGTCACGGAAGCGCAAAAGAAAATCGAGAAGCAGATCCGCCTGCCTGCGGGCTACCACGTCGTCTGGGGCGGGTCCTTCGAAAACATGCAGCGGGCGATGGCACGTCTGAAGATTATCGTCCCACTTACGATTGGCCTGATCTTTGTGCTGCTGTACATCTCGTTCAACTCGCTCCGGTACGCGGCATTGATCATCTTGAATCTGCCGTTCGCGTTGATCGGCGGGATTGTGGCGTTGTGGGTGACCGGCGAGTATCTCAGCGTTCCGGCCTCCGTCGGCTTCATCAACCTGTTCGGGGTCGCCGTGCTGAATGGCATCGTCTTGATCTCCTACATTCGTAAACTCCACCAGGAAGGCTTGTCTCAGGAAGAGGCGGTGGTCAAAGGCTGCCTGTTGCGGCTCCGGCCGGTGTTGATGACGGCGCTCGTCGCGCTGTTGGCCTTGATGCCGCTGGCCTTCGCGACCGGTGTGGGCTCGGAAGTGCAGCGTCCGCTCGCGGTGGTCGTGATCGGAGGGTTGCTGAGCTCCACCGCGCTGACACTGCTCGTGTTGCCCACCCTGTACGGATGGTTCGAAGAAGAATCGCGCGCCCGTGTCCCACGAACTCGACCCCATCCCGCCGAGCAGGCCGTCGAGCAGCCGGTGTGAGCGGCCATCGCTGTCATGGCGTCGCGCCGTGACGGCTGATGATCCATTTCAGAAGGATCGGCGCGAGCAGGGTGGTGACGACGACCACGACCAGGATCGCGCCATACTGGGCCTTGGAAATTATCTGCGACGAGAGCCCGATCCCGGCAAAGATCAGGCCGACTTCTCCTCGTGGCAGCATGCCGATGCCCACCACCCAGCGATTGCCCTTCCCGAGCACGCCCCATCCGGCCACGATTTTCCCAACGATGGCGGTCACGAGCAGGCCGCCGGTGAGGAGTAGCACGGACTGGTTCCCAGGATCGACCGGATTGAGCGCGTGGAGATCGGCGGCGACGCCGACCAGGACGAAGAAAATCGGCACGAAGGCTTCCGTGACCGGCTTCGTTCGTTCCTCCACGTGCGCGTGCTGTTCGGAACGAGCGAGGACGAGCCCCGCGGCGAATGCGCCGACAATCGCGGCGAGTCCGACGGCCTCGGCCAGGGAGCTGAGGAGCAGCACGAAGGCGAGCGTGAGGGCGACGAGCGCGCCGCGTGTATGCATGCGGTTGACCACTCGGCTGAAGAGGGGGCTATAGCGAATGCCGAGGATGACCGCTACGACCAAGAAGCCCACCGCCAAGGTCGCGGTTTTTGCAACGCCGAGCCACGAGATCGCGCCGGTCTTCGCAAGATCGACCAGGACCGAGAGGATGACGAGCCCGAAAATATCGTCAATGACCGCTGCGCCCAGGATGATGTTGCCTTCGCGCGAGTGCAGGCGGCCGAGATCGGTGAGGACACGGGCCGAAATGGCGACGCTCGTCGCGGTGAGCGTCGCGCCCATGAAGATCCCCGGCAAATGACCGACATCCAAGAGCACCGACACGGCGTAACCAAGGGCAAACGGCACCGCGACGCCGATGGTCGCGACGATGACAGCCGACGGGCCGACACGCAAGAAGGCATGCAGATCGGACTCGAGACCGACTTCGAAGAGCAGGAGGATCACGCCGATCTGGCCCAACACCTTCAACGTCTCCGTTTCCTGCACAAGGTCGAAGACGCTCGGGCCGATCACGATCCCGGCGAGCAGCTCGCCCAGCACGGCCGATTGACCGAGGCGGGCGGCCATCTCGCCGGCCGCTTTCGCTGCCACGTAAATAATGAGAAGGGTCAGGAGAAAGTGTTGGAGTTCCATCGCGAGGCCTTACACGACGCGGTGCCGTAGCTGCCACAGGATGTTCAAAAAGGCCGTCCAGCAAGGCCGCAGTGAGGCGCACGGCGTTGCGGATAAGTGACGCCACGTTTGTGCGCGCCGGCGAGGTGGTGAGCCGGCCGTGTCTTGAGGCGAGGCGTCACCATTTCACCCGCCCACCCCTCGCCCGCCAAGACGGGCTCTTGTCCCGGGTGTGTACGTTGAGCCTCCGAGCGATGCGAGAACGAAGCTGGCGGCCTTCTTCAACATCCTGATTAGGCCGCGTTGAGGATGTCCAACAGCGCTCGTCCCCATCCGTCAGGGCCGATGCCGTGGGCTCGGATGAGATGCGGCAGGTGAATGTCGTTGTCGTAGCAGCCGTCATGCTGCTGAACGAGCACCGGGATATCGACCGCGGTCAAGAGCGGGAGATCGTTCAAACTGTCGCCGATACCGACGGCAATGAGGTCAGACCGCCGGTGCGCGCGATACTCGCTAAGCAGCCGCCTGACGGCTTCACCTTTACTGGTCCGTCCCAGAAGATGAAAGAACCGGCCGCCCCTCGTGCACTGTAATCCGTGCGGCGCCGCTGCTCTCCGCCAATCATCCAGCGTCACGTGCCCACTGACGACGAGGAACGGCTCATCGTATTCGCGTTGCTTGGCGAGCGCGGCCTCCTCAGGCGAAAGGCCGGTCAGGTGTTCGACCTCAGCGACCGTCATATCGCCGAAGCCCTGTACGGCCACCCCCAAGGTGTGGGCGATGTCGTGCAGCGCACGACGCACACCGGCATAGTTCGTGCCGAACTCGATGACGTGATAGCGATCGCGGAGGATGGCGCCTGTCGGGGGGGATGGAAAGAGATCATCGGGGATATAGAGCGCGCCGCCATTTTCCACGATAAATGCACCGTGGTGATCGAGCGCCCGCCGGGTGGCGATGATTTCCGCTTTCGTCTTGCTCGATGCGAGGACGAGGTCGATCTGCCGGGTCTTGAGCGCGTTCAACGCGCGGGCGGCGGGCTCCCACTGATAGCGACGGTAATCAAGGAGTGTGCCGTCGAGGTCGGTGATCACGACGAGAGACCGGCTCATGGCGGTACGATACTGAAACAACGCCGACAAAACAATCGCGGCCGTCGACAGCCAAGGATTGACTTCAGAGACTTGGCTCTGCAGACTTCCGGCATGGCGTTGCGCATCCATGCCATCGTGGGCAGTATCGTCGTCACGCTCGGCTTCTGGATGATGTGGGGCGAGTTGCCGACGACTGCGGCGGCCGCCGTCTCGATCGTCGTCGCACTCGTGCTGTTGTATGTGGGCGGCTCTGCGGCCGCCGTATGGGGATGGGTGACGGCCCTCCTCGGGCTTGAGAGCCTTGCATGGCCGATTCTCACGATGGTCTCGATCCGGATGACGACGGCCACGCCGAGCGATCAGCAGATGGGCGACATGCTGACCGCGATTCTGTTCGGAATTTTTTCTTCTATCTTTTGGTTGACGTTTTCCTACGGAATCTTCAAGAAACTCCGCAGCGGCTCCGAGCCGTCACAGCCGGAGTGAGTCGATCACGACATCGACACTGGATCGACGTCGATCTCAAACTTCACACCCCGCCACCCCGGCGTCTTCTCAAGCTCTTGTACGCTCTCACCTACGGCGCCACGGGCCGCCTCGGGCTCGGTCGACTTGACCACCATCTGCCAGCGATGCTTCCCCCGCACATGCTCGATGGCGGCCGGCACAGGCCCCCAGATCGTCAAATGACCGGCTCGGTCCATCGCTTTCAGTAGCTGCGACCACCGGGTGGCCGCGGCCTGGGCTTTCTCACGGGATGGGGCCGACACCCGTAAGTTGATGAGTTGCGCGAAGGGCGGGTACGACAGCGCCTTCCGAAAACCGAGTTCCTGTTCGTAGAACAAGGACGGGTCACGCCGTGCGATCGCTTGAATCACGTGATGCGCCGGAAGTCGGGTCTGCAGGACAACCGCGCCTCCTCTCATCGCCGGCAGCGCGACTGCTGCAGCTTCGCGCAACGTGTGGTATGTCTGCTCGCCGGCACGGTAGTCGGGGACATGCAGGCCGGCATCGGCGTGAACAAGGCCGACAAATCCGACCGGCGGTAGCGGCCATCCCTGGAAAAGCATCTGCGTGCCGATGAGGATATCAATCTCGCCGCGCACAATCGCTTCTTGCAGTGCCCTGTGGTATCGCGTGGAGGAGGTGTCGCGATCCATGCGGGCGATGGTGGCTGTCGGAAACAGCCGACGGGTCAGCTCTTCGACCGCCTCGGTGCCGACGCCGATGGGTTCCAGTCGGGGAGCAAGGCATTCAGGACAGGTATCGGGCAAGGGGAGCAGGAGCCCGCAGTAGTGACAGCGCAGCCGGCCGTCACGTTTGTAAAAGGTGAGAGCCACGCTGCACTCCGGACAACGGGGTGTGGCGCCGCACTCGCGACAGATCAGCGCGGCCGCAAAGCCCTTGCGGTTCACGAACAGAATGACTCCGGCACGCCGGCTCAGCGCGGTATGGATGCCCTCGATCATATCGCGGGAGAGCAGCGTTCCATAGGGCTCGTCGCGCAGGTCGACAATCGAGACGCGGGGCCCGGCTGCCTCGTCCTCTTCCTGCGGTGCCTTGAGGTGCTTGTGTTGGTCGTCCCCTGTCTTGAAACGCTGGTACGTTTCCAGCGATGGATGTGCCGAGCCGAGCACAAGAAGGCCGTTCGTGAGTTGCGCGCGAAGCCATGCGACCGTCCGCGCATGATATTTCGGCTCGGTCTCTTCCTTGAGCGATGGGTCCTCTTCATCTTCAATCACGATCAAGCCGATCGAGGGCAACGGGGCGAACACCGCCGACCGCGTCCCGACGACGATGCGGCAGCCGCTCGATGCAATCCGATGCCAATGCTCGCGCTTTCGGACAGGACTGAGCGCGCTGTGGAAGACCTCGACCGCGTTCGGCCAGCGCGCCATCATGGCCGCTGCCAGTGCCTCCGCACGGGCCACTTCAGGAGCAATGATCAGCACCCGCCGATTTCGCCTGAGAGTGACGTCGACGAGATGGAGCAGGGGTGCCCGCCGCATGTGCCGCGACGCCTGCAGCAAGAATTGCGTGGGGCGCGCGGCATCAAGCATCTGGGAAAACTCGCTGAGCCATGGGATCGTCTGAGAGCCGGCCGGCGCGTCGCCTCTGTACTGCGGCCCCGCAATGGCCGGATCTGACGCCCGTCGAGAGCGGCGAGCCGAGGTTCGATCGACTTCGGTCTGGACCTTCTCGATCAACCCTTGACGCTGCAGTGCCGCCAGGTCACGCGTTACCGAACCGCCCGACGTCCGGTGTATCGTAGCGCTCGAGAGTCCTGTTCGGCGTGATGCGAGCTTGCGCAGCAAGTCCCGCCCGCTCTCCGTGAGGGAAGTTTCGTTCGTCTGTTCGTCGAGGAGGGCTCGTCCCGCCGGTGTAATCGCATAGCGGCTCGGGTTACGGGCGGGAACGACGGGCGGCACGATCAAACGAACGGCCTGACCCCATGGCGATAAATAGTAGTCGGCCACGAGGCGGCTCAAGGTCAGCAAGTCAGGTGGTATCCCGCTCTCCCCCAAGTCCTCGTAGGTGCCAGCGATCTCGCGAAGTTTGAAGGGCACTCCTTCGTTGGTGGAAGGCGTCTTCGGGCTCTCCAGTGCTGCACGGGAGATCACGATTCCATTGAGGGTGGTGCGCCCAAACGGGACCCGGACAAAGCTGCCGACCGCTACGCGATGGGCAAGTTCAGGCGGGATCCGGTAGGTAAAGACACGATGAAGGTGACGAGGGATCAGGACGTCGGCCAGGAGCGGGAGATTGGAATCAGGGGAGGGATGATTGCCGGAGCGGCCGTCTGGGCGGCTCTCATCGTCAGGCATGCGGCATTGTAGCAACCGTACCGGAGCATGACAATGAGAGGCGCCGGGAGCGGCCGGCCTTAATTGGTCGGGACTGAGGCGGGCTTCCCGATGGCGGCCGACTTGTGCTCCGGGTTGCCGGAAGCCGGAGTCGAGCTTGGAGCAGGCGTCCCTTCGTTCGATTCCACGCTGTTCGTACTGGCTGGCTCCATAGGAGGCGCTTGCGGATCGAGCGGCTTTGGAAGATTCACGCGCAGCGGCTCCGAGGCCGGTTCTGTCGAAACGGCCTCCGGGTGTTGCGTCTTCTGCCCCTCGACCGGGGCGTGGTCCTTTGGGCCTTCGGCTTTGGGCTCAGTCGTCTGGCCCGGCTCCGCGGCCGTCGGGTCAACCACCTTCGGTGTGAGCACGACCTCGATTCGTCTGTTCTTCCGGCGGCCGGACTCCGTAGCGTTCGAGGCGACCGGCCGGGTGTCGGCATAGCCGACGGAGCTCAACGAGGCCGGCTCAATCCCCGTTTCCACAAAGTATTTGACGATCAGCTTGGCTCGCGCCTCGGACAGCTCCTTATTGGTGGGGTAACGCTTGGTCAACGTCGGGCCGATCGCCATGTTATCGGTATGGCCTTCAACCAGAATCTGCTGATCACCCTGTTGCTTGAGGTACTCACTGATCTGTTGAAGGATACGCACGCCGGTGGGTTTGATCTGCGCCTCACCCGGCTCGTACTCCAATTGATCGACGAGATCGTTGAGACTGATCGTCATTTTGTCGCCCACCTCGGTCACGCTCACGTCCCCTTTGGCAATCTCCGAGGCGAGCGATTGGCGCAGCTGCGCGCGGGCCGCTGCGACGCTGGTGTCAGCTTTTCGCGACGGACCGACAGTCACCATGTTGTTGTCCAGCTGCGATGCGACTGGTGCCGACCGTTCCTTGGGCACGATCAGATCACCGATCGCTACCGGCGTCGCCGACCATATCACGACGGCCGCGGCCGTCGTCTCTTCTACATTCAGGACCTTGACCTCACCGATCGGTTCCACCGGGAAGCCGCTTCGGCGCCGAAGGACTTGCAGGCGGTCGCCAGGACGTGCTCCCTGCTCGCGGCCCCAATCCAGGTAGACGATGTGCATCTGGGCCACAAGCGTGTACGGATGCTGGATGTCAACGATCATGCCCGGTGTATCAGGCAAGGCTTGGTCGCGCTCTGTCGACTCCATGCCGGGCAATTCAAACGTCATCAGTGAGTCCCCGGGATAAATCGTCCCATACGCGCGCTCGATCTTAGCGGTCGCGATCTCGCCATCCGTTTTGACAACACGGACGACACCGAGGATTGCGTAGAGATTGCCCAGATACCGAGAGCCGGCTGGGTGGAACACTTTCCGGATCCGTCGGTACACCGTAAACAAGCTATCGACCTCGACCTGGTCCGGTTGCTTCGTGCGCAGGTACAGCGTGTCGGATTGCCCGAGGATCTGCCGGTTGTATGCGGTCTTTGCGACCACGCCATCGACGGGTACGTCGGTTCGGATGAATCCTGATGAAAAGGCGAGAGCCTGTTCTCCAAGACGCACGGCCGTGTGGGAAGGAGCGGCGGCAATTGTCGGCGTACCGGAGATTGTCACGAGCATCGCCATTACGACACTGATTTGTCTGATCTGCGTCATCTGCCGTCCTCCCCGCTAGATGCCATTACGCGAAACCATAGCAAATGACGTGGTTCTGTCAAGAGAACTGCCTGATTTGAAGCGGGTTTGACACGCTTTTGCAGCGGGTGATAAGGTGCACGGCCCATTGGAGTAGAAGTGGTGAGTGGCCAAAGCGGAGAGAGTAAGGAGCAGAGCCCCGCCGGCAAAGACGTTTCATCCGGGAAGGGTCGCGCGACGCAGCGGATTGAGACGCAAATCCACCGTCGGAAGAAAGCCAAGGCCGTCTATCCCCTTGAAGCCGAGTGGCAGATGGAACAACGCGAGGCGCCGTCGCTGCGCATGTCTGCGGGTCGAATGAACAGCAAGCCGAAGCCGAAGTGAAGAGTCGACAGTAAGGCTGGCCGGACTTCGGTGAGGCGTCGCAGGCATTCCGCGCTGTTAGGGCTTTCGGGAGATGCCGCTTAGGTCCTTTGTGCGCTTGAATTTCTAAAGATCGCGTCGCTAAACTGACCAAATCTCTATTACTTCTCAATGAGTTCTTGAAGACGGTCGTGAAGCGGTTTGGCGTCATTTGGAGTGATCGTGACCGGTATTGATCTGTTGCGCGACTATCTGTCGCGCTATTTTCCGATTCTTCTCTTCATCGGGATCGCGCTGGCGTTCGGCGTCGTCACGCTGGTGCTGAGCTATCTGGTTCAGCCGAAATATCCGGAAGCCGAAAAGCTGAGCCCTTATGAATGTGGGAGCGAGCCGTTTTCGGATGCGCGCATGCCGTTCCCGGTTCGCTATTACATTTTTGCGATGCTCTTCGTGATCTTCGACATCGAGGTCATCTTCCTCTATCCCTGGGCGATCGTGTTCGACAAGATCGGGTTCATCGGGCTGCTCGAGATGTTGATCTTCATCGCGCTTTTCGTGGTGGCTTACGTCTACGCGTGGCGGAAGGGCGCGCTGGAGTGGGACTGACGCGCGGTCGGGTTGATGTCACATCAGCTTCTCGCGGCGAGGTTCTGGTTTAGCGGGTAACGAGGACGAGGCGTCCGGAATGGGGCTCATTCAATTAGGGCGACACGAAAAAGACGGCCAGCCGGACGTTATCGTGACGACGGTGGAGAAGGCCGTGAACTGGGCGCGCAAGGGCTCGCTTTGGCCCATGACCTTCGGTCTCGCCTGCTGTGCGATTGAAATGATCGCCGCCGTCTCCTCGCGGTATGACATGGACCGCTACGGGGCGGGGGTCTTTCGCGCCTCGCCGCGGCAGTCGGATCTCATGATCGTCGCCGGGACGGTGTGCCGGCGGATGGCGCCGGTGATCAGGAAAATATACGACCAGATGCCCGAGCCCAAGTATGTGATCGCCATGGGGTCCTGCGCGACGTCGGGCAACATCTACGACAGTTACAGCGTCGTCCAGGGCGTCGATCGGTTCGTACCCGTGGATATCTACGTGCCCGGCTGTCCGCCGACTCCCGAGGCGTTGTTCGACGGGATTCTGAAGCTGCAAGAGCGGATCATGCAGAAGCGGGTGTTCACGAAGCAGCCGGAGCAGGTGAAAGCCTAATCATCGTCTTTATGCATGCGTTGGCCGAGCGAATCCAGCAAGAATATCCGAAAGCGTTCATCCACGCGGTGGAGTGGCGCGGCGATATCGCGGTGACGGTGAAGCGCGAGTTTCTCCACGATGTCGCGCGATATCTCCATGATGACCCTTCGATGGACTTTGACTATATCGTTCACGTCAGCTCGGTGGATTGGCCGGACGACGAGGAACGGTTTGAGGTCGTCTACGAGTTCTATTCGATCCGCAAGCGCCACCGAATTCGATTGAAGGCGCGGGTGCCGGAGTCTGACTGCATCGTCGATTCGTTGACCGACATCTGGAAGGGCGCCGACTTCATGGAGCGGGAAGTGTACGACATGATGGGGATCCGGTTTCGCAATCATCCGGACTTGCGGCGCATCCTGATGCCCGACGAGTACACCGAGGGTTACCCCTTGCGAAAGGATTTCCCGCTCCAGGGGAAGGGCTGGCGGGATACGTTCGAGTTTCTTGATGAAAGAGTCTAGAAACGGCAAAGACGGGCGTGCCCGGCAGGCGCTCGAGGATCAGCGGTCCACGGTCTACAAGGTGGATCCTGACCATCCGGAGAGCGAGACGCTCCCAACCCTCCGGACGGAAGAGCTCTTGCTCAACATGGGGCCGCAGCATCCCAGCACGCACGGCGTGTTGAAGGTGATTCTCGAGTTGGAGGGTGAACGGATCATCAAGTCGACGCCCGTCATGGGGTTTCTCCACCGGGGCGTGGAGAAGCTGGCCGAAGAAGGGACGTATCACCAGTTCATTCCGCACACGGACCGGCTCGATTACGTCTGCGCGATGTACAACAACTTCGCCTACTGTCGGGCCGTCGAAAAGCTCATGAACATCACGGTGCCGGAGCGGGCGGAGTACTTGCGGACGATCGTCGCCGAGGTCCAACGGATCATCGGCCATCAGTTCTGGCTCGGGACGCAGGCGCTCGACATCGGCGCGATGACGGTCTTCTTCTATACGTTTCGTGACCGCGAGATTCTGCTCGATTGGTTCGATGAGTTGTGCGGTGCTCGATTGACGACGAGCTGGTACCGGATCGGCGGGGTGGAGCGCGACTTAACGCCCTCGCTCCTTCAGAAGCTGAAGCAGTTCGTCGACTATTTACCGCCGAAGATCGACGAGTATGTCGTCTTCCTTGAGAAAAATCGGATTTGGCTGGCCCGAACCAAGGGTGTGGCGGTGATCTCGGCCGAGGATGCCGTGAGCTTTGGCTTAAGCGGGCCGACCCTGCGCGGCTCGGGCGTGGACTACGACCTGCGCAAGTACGAGCCCTATGCGGCGTATCCGAAGTGCGAATTCAGCGTGCCGGTCGGGAAGAACGGGGACACCTACGACCGGTATTGGATTCGGGTCCAAGAGATGTACGAGAGCGTGAAGATCATCCGGCAGTGCCTCGAGCAAATGCAGGACGGCCCGATCATGGCCGATGTGCCGAGCGTCACGTTGCCGCCGAAGGAGCGTGTCTTTACGAACCTCGAGTCGATGATCCAACAGTTCAAATTGTTCTCGCAAGGATTCGACGCCCCGCCAGGCGAGATCTACTGCGGGACCGAAGCCCACAAGGGCGAGTTGGGGTTTTATATCGTCAGCACGGGAGGAGGAAAGCCGTACCGGCTGAAGATCCGCGCACCGTCGTTCATCCATATGGGAGCGTTCGACTACATGTCGCGGGGCTACATGATCGCGGACGCCGTGACGATTTTCGGGACGTATGACATCGTGATGGGAGAATGCGATCGGTGAGGAAGACCTCAATTGAGCAATGTGAATCGTGAACCGGACATTCGCGTGACGGTCTCACCTTTTAACGAATAACGGTGAACGAGTAACGGTGAACGAAGAATGGCTTTGAAACCAGTAACGAGTCCGGATACGGAAGCGGCGACGATTGAACTGACGATCGACGGTCGATCCGTGACAGCAAAGGATGGCGTGTCCCTGTACGACGTCATTGCGAGCACGGGCAAGATCGTTCCGGCGATGTGCTATCACTACACGTTCGATCCGTTCGGCTCCTGTGGCATGTGCCTCGTGATGGTCGAAGGGAAGAAAGCTCCGGTGAGATCGTGCACGGCTAAGGCCACCGCCGGGATGGTCGTGCGGACGGAAGGCGATGATCTCTTTCAAGCGCGCAAGAAGGCGGTTGAGAAGCATCTGTCCGTCCATCCGCTCGACTGCCCGGTGTGCGACGCGGATGGTCATTGCGAACTGCAAGATATGGCGTTTCAGCACCAGGTGACCAATCTCGCCAACGCCAAGCAGAAGTTCATTCCCGAGGACACCCGAAGCCTCGTCCTCGACTTCAATATGAACCGCTGCATTGCGTGCGGTGAGTGCATCAACATCTGCAAAGACGTGTTGATGGTCGACGCCCTGCAGTTCATGAAAAAGGGCGGCTTCAATCAGGTGGTTGCCAAGGGCGATCAGCCCCTCTCGTGCGAGTTTTGCGGCGACTGTCTCGCGGTCTGCCCGGTCGGCGCGATCACGAACAAGTTCTCGAAGTACCTCTATAAGCCGTGGCAGCTCAAGAAGACGACCACGACGTGCAATTACTGCGGCGACGGGTGTCAACTGCACATCGAGACCAAGGATCGGGAAGTGGTGCGTGTCACCTCGCCGCTATCCTGGAAGAACAAATGGGGTGACCGCTCGGAGACGGCCAAAGGGCACGGCGGGATCTGCGTCCGAGGACGCTTCGGGTTCGAATACATCGACAGCAAGGCTCGCCTTCAGCAGCCGCTCGTCCGGCGTGAGGGGCGATTGGTGGACACGCCCTGGCTCGATGCTGTCCATGGTGTCGTCGATCGGCTCGCGGAGATCAAGGCCAAGTACGGAGCCAACGCCATTGCCGGTCTCATCACGGCCCGCTGCACGAACGAGGAGCTGTACCTGTTCCAAAAGCTCATGCGGGCCGTCATCGGCACCAATCAGCTCGACAGCAGTGCCCGGTACGGTCATCTAAACTTCGTCAAGGCGGCCCGGCATGCCTTGGGCGTCGGGCGCTCGGTGAATGGTTGGGAAGACTTGACGAAGGCGAAGGCGATTTTGCTGGTTGGAAGCAACCTCACCGAGACGAACCCGCTGACAGCCGTGCGGGTCAAGGAATCGATTCGCGTCTACAAATCGCAAGTCATCGTCGTGGATGCGATCAATACGAATATCGCCAAGTTGGCCTCACAGCCGATGCTCGTCAAGCCGGGGACCGAACCGTTGTTCGTGCAAGGGCTCGTCAAGTCGGTGATCGAGCAAGATTTGATCGATAGCGACGCCGTGGGGAAGCACCCGACTGCATTTGCCGCGCTCAAGGAAGCCATAGCAGGGCTCACGTGGGAGGCCATCACGTCGGGAACCGGGGTCGAAGTCGAACAGATCCACGCGGCGGCGACGGCCTTTGCAGAGGCACCGCGGGCCATCATCCTGTGCGCCGAAGGGATCGTGCGGCGGCTCGGCGGTTATCGCAACGTGCTGACGCTCGTCGATCTCTTATGGATCACCGGGAAGCTCGGTCGTCCGGGCTGTGGCTTGAGCACGGTGACCGAAGAAGGAAACGAGCAAGGCGCGGTGGATATGGGTGTGGCTCCCGAGTTTCTCCCCGGACAAGCGTCATTTGACGATCCAGTGGCGCGAGAGCGGTTTGCCAAAGCGTGGAGCACCGAACTCCCGCGAGCGGGGAGCGGCGCCACTCTCACGCACATTCTCGAGCGCTGCCGGAGCGGTCAGATCAAAGCGCTGTACGTGATCGGCGAGAATCCGGTGGGGACATTTCCGGCGTCCATGCAGGTCAAAGCGGCGCTCGAACGGCTCGAATTGTTAATCGTTCAGGATCCATTCCTGACGGAAACCGCGCAGTTGGCCCATGTCGTGCTGCCCGCGACCAGCTATGCCGAAAAGGAGGGCACGTTCACGAATCTGGAGGGTCGTGTGCTGCGGGTGCGGCCCGCGTTGGACCCCGTGGGCGAGAGCCTGCCCGATTGGCACATCATGACGGCGATTGCATCCGGCCTGGGCTACTCCGTAGACTACGAGTCTCCGCATGACATTCAACGGGAGATTATGAAGCTGTTGCCCGGCTACTACAATCTTGGCCAGCCGCGGAAACTGACCCCTGGCGCCGATGCCTATCTGTCGAACGGCTACGTCGCGGAGGTGCGGAGCCGCTATCAGTCGTCGGCGGTATCTCATGGTGATTTTCATCTCATGCTTGGGCAAGTTCTTTACCATTCCGGCAAGCTTTCGACCTATGCTGAGGGTCTGATCAAGATCGCGCCCAATACGGGCGCATTGCGAATGCACCCCAAGGATATGGAGCGGCTCGGTGTCGCAGATGGCGCAAAGGTTCGGGTGACGACGGCGGCCGGCTCTTTGGTCCTGCCGGTTCAAAGCGACACGGCGATGATGCCGGGCGTGCTGTTCTTCCCTGAGCATTTCAACGAACCGGCGGTCAAGGATGTGATGGCGGTCGAGGTCGACCCGGAAAGCCAGGTGCCTTACTTCAAGCTGACGGCGGCCGCCGTGGCGAAGGCCTAAAGGACGTTCCATGAGTGTCGGCACGTTGACAAAAAAGGTCCTCCAGGCGGCCCTGTTTTACGAAATTTGGGACGCGATGAAAGTGACCTTCAAGCACATGTTCTATCGGCCGATCACCTTTCAATATCCTCGCGAGCAGCGGGCGATTCCCGACACGCATCGGGGGGCCTTGGGCCTGCTGCGCTACGACGACGGCCGTGAGCGATGCGTCGGCTGTGACCTGTGCGAGGCCGCGTGTCCCTCGCACTGCATCAAGGTGGTGAGCGCCGAGGACAAGTCTTTGCCGCTCCAGCGCTATGCCAGCGAGTTCTATATCGACATCACGAAGTGCGTGTTTTGCGGCTATTGCGTCGAAGCGTGCCCCGTGAACGCATTGGCGATGACCAAGATGTACGAGTACTCCACGCACGACAAGCGCACGCTGCTGTTCGACAAGAAGCGTCTATACCAGATCGGCGAGCAGCACCTGACCGACGCGAAAAAATATCTCTATGCCCACAATCAGGAAAAAGATAGCCCCGACAGTCGCGACTACCGCTACTTTTTCCCCCAGTCGGTGTTGAAGCCGACTCAGCCGCCACCCAAACACCTCACCTAACAGGGCTGATGAAAAAGGTCCCCAACTTCGTTCTCGGCTCGCAAAAGTTCCGGCCGCCTCACCATCTCGGCGGCGCGCACAAGCTTGGTGTGGCTTATTCGCCGCACCGTGCGCCCTCAACGTACCCCCTACGGGATGGGAGCCCGTCTTGGCCGGCTCGGGGCGGGTGGGTGAAAACCGGTAACGCCTCCGGTTTTTGCTCGGCTGCGGCCTCCCCGGTGCAAGAGTGCGTCTCGGCGCGCTTGGGGTGGGCGGGTGAAAAGTGCGACCTTTTTGATCAGCCTGTCTTGATAATGGTGGGTTTTCTTCAGGATCCACGCTAACCCATGGTGCCCGTTTTCTTCGTGTATTTCTCACTGGTGAGCATCCTGGCCGGGGTGCTCACCGTGTCATTGCGCAACCCCGTCCACTGTGGGTTGGCGTTGCTCACCTTGCTGCTGCACGTCGCCGGACTATTCGTGCTCTTGAATGCAGAATTCCTCTTTGCCGTCCAAATCATCGTGTATGCCGGGGCCATTCTCGTCCTCTATCTGTTCGTGCTCATGCTGCTCAATTTGAAATCCGATGAGCGCTACTTGCATTCCAAATACGCGATCATGCTCTTCGCCGGCCTCGCGATCTTCGGCGAGCTGTTACTCCTGATGCTTCGCTCGCCATTCGGCGGCGTCAAAGGCGACGCGCCGGCGGATGTCGTGCTCAAGGATGGCGCCAGCTATGCGGTCGGCATCAAAATGTTCGGCGAATATCTGTTGCCATTCGAGATCGTCGGGATTTTCTTGCTCGGCGCGATCATCGGCGCAATCGTACTGGCGAAGGCGCCCACGTCGGCGGGCGAGGAGGAACGGCGGTGAGCGTTGAGTCGGGTCGGAAGAGCGATCTCCTGCCGCAGCATATTCGTCGTCCGCACCGTATGTGAGGTCACCGCAGTGATTCCGTTGTCCGCCTACGTCGCCGTGAGTGCCGTCCTGTTCATGACCGGCTTGATCGGCGTGTTGATCCGGCGCAATTTCATCATCGTGCTGATGGCGGTCGAGATCATGCTGAATGCCGCGAACATCAATCTCGTCGCGTTCTCGCATTACTTGGAATCCATGGCGGGGCAGATCGTCGCGCTCTTCGTGATCGCGATCGCGGCTGGCGAGGCCGCCGTGGGCCTCGCGATCATCATCGTCGTGTTCCGCGGGAAAATTTCGACGAACGTGGATGAGATGAACCTGCTCAAGTGGTAGCCGCGATGATGTTCAATTGGCTGGTCCTGTTGATTCCGATTTTGCCCTTGGCGGCGGTACTCCTCAACGGCCTTCTCGGGCGCCGGTACTCGCACGACACCGCGCATCGTCTCGCCTGGGGATCGGTGGGCGCCTCCTTCATCTGTGCCGTGATGGTCTTCATCGATACGCTGCAGACCGGTGCGGCACGGGAAGTCGTCGCCTATCGGTGGATTTTCGGCGGCGACCTCACGATCAACCTGGCCTTCCTCATCGATCCGCTCACCTGCATGATGTTGCTGATCGTCACCGGCGTCGGGTTTCTCATCCACCTCTACTCTGTCGGGTATATGCACGGCGAAGAAGGGTTTACCCGCTTCTTCACGTACATGAACTTGTTCATGGTCTCGATGTTGCTGCTGGTGATGGGCAACAACTATGTCGTCCTGTTCATCGGGTGGGAGGGCGTCGGGCTGTGTTCGTACCTGCTGATCGGCTATTACTTCGACCGCGTGTCGGCGGCCAAAGCGGCGACGAAGGCGTTCGTCGTGAACCGCATCGGCGACGCCGGCTTTCTGCTCGCGATTTTTCTCGTCTTCGTCAACTTCAAGACACTCGATTACACGCAGGTCCTCTCGCATGTGAGCCAGCTCTCACCCGAGATGGCGACGGCCATTGCGCTCTGTCTACTCGTCGGAGCCGTCGGGAAGTCGGCGCAGATCCCGCTCTACACCTGGTTGCCGGACGCGATGGAAGGTCCCACGCCCGTCAGCGCCTTGATCCATGCGGCGACGATGGTGACGGCCGGCGTCTACATGATCGTGCGCAACCATGCCCTCTATGATCTCTCGCCAATTGCCATGACGACCGTGGCCTGGGTGGGCGGCGTCACGGCGCTGTTCGCAGCCACCATCGGCCTCGTCCAGAACGATATCAAGCGTGTGTTGGCGTACTCGACGGTGAGCCAGCTTGGGTACATGTTCCTGGCGTGCGGGATCGGTGCGTATGCCGCCGCGATTTTTCACCTGATGACCCATGCCTTCTTCAAGGCGCTGCTCTTCTTGTCGGCCGGCTCAGTGATCCACGCGTTGAGCGGCGAGCAGGACATTCGGAAGATGGGCGGGTTGAAGGATCGGATTCCCTGGACGCATGCGCTCTTCTTGATCGGCACGCTGGCGATCGCGGGCATCTTCCCGTTGTCGGGGTTCTGGAGCAAGGACGAGATTCTCGGCCATGCCTTCGTCCATCATCGGTATGTCCTCTACGGCATGGCGGCGATCGGCGCCTTCCTCACGGCCTTCTATATGTTCCGGTTGACGTATCTGACCTTCTACGGCCATCCGCGAATGGATCACCATACCGCCGAGCACGTGCACGAGTCGCCGACCATCATGATCGCCCCGCTCGCCGTTCTCGGTGGTCTGGCGGTGATCGGCGGATTTCCCGGCGTGCCGCCGGAGCATGGCTGGTTCCATTCATTCCTGCAGCCCGTCGTTGGCAGTCCCGAGGCGACCGGTGAACATGCGGGCGCGGGCACGATCATCATGTTGATGGGGATCGCGACCGTTATCGCGTTGCTCGGGTGGGGCCTCGCCCACTACCTGTATGCCGTCCGCGCGGAAGCCGCACCGGAGCTGGCGGGTCGGTTCCCGATCGCGTATCGGACGCTCCTGCACAAGTACTACGTAGACGAGCTGTACGACTTCCTGTTCGTCGAGCCGACCAAGCGCCTCGGCGAGCTGTGGGATTGGTTCGATCGCCACGTGATCGACGCAGTGGTCGTGGGGGTCGGCCGACTGGCGGAAGCAGGAGCCGCGGGCAGTACCTGGTTCGAGAAATACGTGATCTACGGCGCGTTGAACATCATCGGATATGGCAACCACTTGGCGGCGCGGTCCTGGCGTAAGTTGCAAAGCGGCATGGTGCACCACTATGCGGCCATCATCGTTGCCGGTCTGTTCATCCTCGTCCACCTCGTCCTGTTGCTCTGGACCGGCGCTGGCTCGGTGGGCGTGGCGTTGAAGTGAGAACAAGGAAGAGCGCTTAGAGGCGGAGCGGCGGCTCCGTTCTTGTTCCCTCATGCTGGAAGAACTCGCATTCGGATTTCCGATCTTGTCGCTGGTTCTCTTTTTTCCGCTCCTCGGGGCGATGATCCTGTGGCTGCTGGAAGATGAGGATCTGATCAAGAACGCCGCGCTCGGCATCTCGGTCCTCGAACTGATCCTCGCCGGGATGGTGCTGTACTACTTTCAGCCCGGCACCCCGGCGATGCAGTTCGTCGAGCGCGTCCCCTGGATTCCTCCGCTCGGCATCAGCTACCACCTCGCGGTCGACGGCATCAGCGTCTTGTTTGTCGGCCTGACCGCGCTGCTCACGACGCTGATCATCCTGTATTCGTGGGACACCATTCGCCACCAGGTCAAGGCGTATTACATGGCGCTGCTCGCGTTTGAAGCGACCACGCTCGGCATCTTTCTCTCGATCGACCTGATCCTATTCTTCGTCTTCTGGGAACTGATGCTGATCCCGAGCTATTTTTTGATCAAGCTCTGGGGGCCGGGTCTCGACCGGCACTATGCGGCGCTCAAGTACGTGCTCTACACGCTCCTCGGCAGCGTGTTCATGCTCGTTGGGATCATCCTGCTCGATATCAACTATCATGACTGGGCGATCACGCGTCATGTCGAGCCCGCGTATACGTTCGATCTGCTCGATCTGCTGACGGTGCCGATTTCACTTGAACAACAGATATTGATCTTTTGGCTGATGTTCCTCGGCTTGGCCTTCAAGGCACCCATGTTCCCATTCCATACGTGGCTGCCGAACGCGTTGTTGGAAGGGCCGATCGGTGTCGCCGTCATCCTGGCCGGCGTGAAAGTCGGCACGTACGGCTTTCTGCGGTTCAGCTTGCCGCTGTTGCCGGACGCGTCCAAGAGCGAGACGATCGTCACGGTGATGGTCACGCTCGCAATCGCGGCGATCCTCTACGGGGCCATCATCGCGCTGATTCAGCCCGATTTCCGGCGGCTGCTCGCCTTTAGCAGCATCAGCCATTTGGGCTTCGTCGTGCTCGGTCTCTTCGCGCTCAATTTTCAGGGAATCCAGGGCAGCTTGCTGACGATGATCAACCTCGGTTTCAGCACGGCGGGATTGTTCTTCGTCGCGGGCTTTCTTCTCGCACGCCGGCACACGACGACTTTGTCGGGCTTTGGTGGGCTGGCGAAAGAGGCCCCGCTGCTGGCGACCTATTTATTGATCATAGGCCTGGCCTCAATCGGGCTGCCCGGGACGAACGGCTTCGTGGGCGAGTTTCTGATTTTGCTCGGGGCCTTCAAGGCGATTGGATTCTGGTCGGCCTTTGCGGTCTCGGGCGTCGTCTTCGGCGCGGCGTATTTTCTGTGGTATTACGAACGCGCGATCTTCGGACCGCTCGCCGAGAGCGTCAAGGGCTTGGCCGACCTGACGCGGCGTGAGCGAATCATTGCCCTCTCCCTGACCGTCATGATTTTTTGGATCGGGCTGTATCCCGCCCCCTTCTTCAATATGATGAACGGGTCCGTACAGGCGGTGGTGGACCGGCTGGAACACGGCGCCACGACGATGGCTGAGACAGCCGGCCGTCCGGTGGTGGCCGGGGTTGTCAGTGAGGCGAGCCGTCCCACGCCCGCCGTCCACGAGATGAGCACACGTAAGGATTGATGGGATGAGCGAGTATCTGCTGCTGTATATCCTGTTTGCGCCGTTCGTCGGTTCGGCGATTCTGCTGTTCATTCCCAATTCGCGCGCCTTGGAGGTGCGCCTCGTCGCCGCCGCATCGGCGTTCGTGTCGCTCGTCGGGTCGTTCTACCTGTTTTACGCCTACGATCCGGTCAAGGCCGGCTTCCAATTCATCCAGCGCTACGAATGGTCGAAAGAACTGGGGATTGCGTTCTATCTTGGCGTCGACGGCATCGGTACGCCGCTGGTCTTGGCCTCGTCGATCCTTCTGTTCGCCGGCATCTTCGTCTCCTGGCACATCAAGGATCGCATCAAGGAGTTCTGCATCACGCTCTTGATCCTTGCGGCGGCGACCATCGGCGTGTTCATGTGCCTGGATTTGTTTTTCCTGTACTTCTTCTACGAAATGTCCGTGATCCCCATGTATCTGCTCCTGGGCATCTGGGGCAGCCACACCAAGGGCTACCTCGAGATGACGAGCGCGGAGGGCCGCGAAAAGCGCGACTCGGTCGGCTTCATTTTCAATTTCGCGTCGAACAGCAAAGAGTATGCGGCGATGAAGCTCGTGTTGTTCCTGTCGGCTGGCGCCGTGGTCGCGCTGATGGGGATTCTGCTGATCTACAAGTTCTCAGGCCTCAATACCTTCGACATCCTCGTCCTCCGGGAACACGCGAAGTTTTCCGACACGCTCTCGCGTATCATTTGGCTCCTCGTGTTCTTTGGCTTTGCCTCGATCGCGCCGATCTGGCCGCTTCACTCCTGGTCCCCGGTTGGCCATGCGGCGGCGCCCGCGGCCACCAGTATGCTGCACGCCGGCGTCCTGATGAAACTGGGGCATTTCTCCATCATCCGGGTCGCCTATGAGATTCTGCCGGAGACGACCCGCGAGTTGATGCCGATCGCGGCCATCCTGTGCGTCTTCAGTATCGTCTACGGCGGCTTCGTGGCCTTCTATGCCCGAGATACGAAGTACGTCATCGGCTACTCCAGTTCGAGCCACATGGGTTACGTGTTTCTCGGAATGGCGGCGCTCGATTACATCAGCCTGAGCGGCGCCGTGCTCTATATGTTTGCCCATGCGATGGCCACCGGGATGCTCTTCGCCATGGCGGGATGGGTGTACGATCAGACCCACACCCGGGACATTCCGTCGTTGGGCGGGCTCGTGAACCGCATGCCGTTTCTCGCGTCGTGTTTTATCGTGGCCTGTATGGCGTCGATCGGCATGCCCGGCACGGTCAATTTTATCGCGGAGGTCATGATCATCGTCGGCAGCTGGCATAAGTACCCGCTGCAAGTCCTGGTCGCGGTGGTCGGAATCGTACTCACGATGGCCTATCTGTTCCGCATGATGCGGGGGATTTTTTACGGGCCGACGGTGGGGCACTACAGCCATGCGCACGATACTGTGACGTTCGTCGATCGCATGCCGTTGTTGCTGATGATCGCCACGAGCATCTTTTTTGGAATTTTCCCTGGGCATTTCTATAGCGTGATCCGGTCGGGTGTCGATCCGTTGATCGCAAGAATCACCCAAGTGGTGCCGCTTAAGGCGGAAGGCATGAGTGCCGAGTCCGTGCGAAGTGCCGGGGCCGGGGAGTTTCCTTCATCAGAGGCTTCGCATGCCGCATCCCGTACACTGAACTCGGGAAGCAGTACCGAACACCTCTTGCCTGCTGCTCAGCATTCAGCACTCGGCGCTCAGCACTTGAGATAAGCGATGAATTTCTCTCTGAACCTGTCGACCGCCGATCTGCTCGTCATGTTGCCGGAGCTGTTGCTCACGCTCTGGTTGTGCGTCGTGCTGATCGTCGACTTCAGCTTCCCGCGAATCCCCAAGGAGCGGCTCGCCTATCTCAGCGTCGTGGGCTTGGCGGCCGTGCTGGGAACGCTCATTTGGTTCGATGTGGTGCACGTCACGGGCACGCTCTTCAATCGGATGTTCGTCGTCGATGGGATGGCGGTGTTCTTCAAAATTTTGATCGTCGGCGCGACCATCCTCGTCGTCCTGGCCTCGATCGATTATGTCGAGCGATTCCGCTTCTTCAAAGGGGAATATTATTTCCTGGTCCTGATGTCGGCGCTCGGCATGATGTTCATGGCGTCGGCCAACGACCTCCTTTCGGTGTTCATCACGTTGGAGTTTTCGACCTTCGGCTTTTACGTGCTGGTCGCGTATCTGCGCGAGGACCTTGCGTCGAATGAGGCGGGGCTCAAGTTCTTCATTCTCGGCGTCTTTGCCGCCGGGCTCCTGGCCTACGGCATCAGCCTGGTGTATGGCGAGACGGGGAAAATCGTGCTGGCCGATATCGCGACCACCTCGTGGACGCCCGGGTTCGTCATCGGCTTTCTGCTGATCTTTGCGGCGCTGGGATTCAAGATCGGCGCGGCCCCGTTCCATAGCTGGATTCCCGACACTTACCATGGCGCCCCGACCCCGGTGACGGCCTTTCTGTCCATCGCGCCCAAAGGGGCGGCCATCGCGATTCTCCTGCGGTTGTTTTTCGTCTCGATGGCGGCGTTCAAGCCGGCCTGGGTTCTGTTGCTGGTCGGCGTCTCGATCCTCTCGATGACCTACGGCAATATCGTGGCCATCGCGCAGAAAAATATGAAGCGGCTGTTGGCCTACTCCGGTATCGCGCAGATCGGCAATGTGCTGATCGGTCTGGCCGCCGGCACCAAGATGGGCGAGGACGCCATCCTCTTCTATCTGTTGACGTACCTGTTCGCGAATCTTGGGGCCTTCGCGGTGGTCATCGCGGTGGGCAATTTGATCCGAAGCGATGAAATCGAAGATTACAACGGCCTGAATCGTCGCTCGCCGTTCTTGGCGTTCGCCATGCTGGTGTTCCTCCTGTCCCTCGCCGGCGTGCCGCCATTGGCCGGGTTCATCGGCAAGCTCTACATCTTCCTCGCCGCGATCAAAGAAGAACTCTATACGTTGATCATCGTCGGCCTGATCAACGTCGTCATCTCGATGTACTACTACCTCGTCATCGTCAAAAAGATGTACATCAACGAGCCGATCGATCGTTCGCCGATTCAGATCTCACCCGCCATGCAAACCGTGATCTACGTGGGCTTGGCGGGCACCCTGATCCTCGGCATCTACCCCAAGCCCTTTATTGAGTGGGCCGTCGCCGCAACCATGATGTTCTCGAACCTCACGGTCCCGGCTGCCGGGATCATCCCTCCCGTTTCGCCGTCCGGCGGATGACGGTCGTCTCGCGCTGATCGAGTCTCTTCATGTTCGAGTGCCGCTTTCCTCCCATCGGCTTCCTCGGGCTTCATCATGCCGAGCATCGGATCAGGGTTGAACTGGCTTGGATGCCCGGTTGTCAGCGGTGGCCGCGGGCGAAGCCTTTGGGATAGGAAGAGGTGCGCAAGTCCTCGAGGGACGGAAGGGGCGTTAGTTCCCCGGGGGGAAGCCGGGTGCTGGCTTCGGCTTTGGGCGCGTGCGGGCGCTTTTTTCGTTCATTTCCTGATCGATCTGCTTCAGGATCTCGATCTGTGCCGTCAGCTCTTCGAGTTTCTTATCCCGCATCGTAAGCTCCTGCCGCATGTTTTGCTCGCGATGCGCCACGTCCTGCTCATGCTGCAGGAGCTCGAGCAAAGCCGCTTGGGTACTCTTCATGAACGGCGTCTCACGCTCCTCCTGGGTACGCTTCTCGGAGAGCACCTTCAACCAGGCCTCACTGATCGATGACAGCCGGCCCCGAGGAGCGAGCGCGATCACGTCCTGAAAATGTTTGGCCGCTGTTTGTTGGTTTTCAAACAAGGCGATCAAACCCCGCGTGAAGTGCGCCTGATCGCACGAGCGGTCCTGCGCGCACCGGGCCAGCCGAGCGTCTTGCTCCTTCGCGAGTGTTTGATAGAGCTTGGCGTCGTTCTCGTCGACGACGAACAGGGGGGCGGTTGACGGAAGCGAAGGCTCCGGGGGAGGGGGCGTCATCGGCTGGCAGGCGGTGAAACAGCCGACAAGCACCGCGAGAGAGGCGGCACCGCGGAGTGACATGCTCATGCGAGAGGCAGGACGAACGTCATGGTCGTTCCCTTCCCCAGCTCACTTTCCGCCCAGATCCGGCCGCCATGTGCCTCTACGACTTTTTTAGCGAGGGCGAGGCCAATGCCGGTGCCTGCCGCTCCGCCGCGTGCCCGCATCGTCCCCTGGTAGAACCGCTCGAAGATGTGCGGCAGCGATTCCGGCGAAATCCCACGGCCGGTGTCGGAGACCGATATCCGGAGCACGCGTTCCTTGGCGTCCGGCTCGACTTTGACGTGAATCGCGCCGCCCTCGCGACTGAACTTGACCGCATTGGAAAGCAGATTGTCCAATACCTGCTGAATACGGGCATCGTCCACGGGGGCGAACACCGGCCCCCGCGGCGCCTCGATGCTGAGACGAATATGCTCACGGTCGGCGAGAAGCCGGATCTTGTTGATCGCCGTGTCGATAATGCGTTTGACGTCCGTCGAGACGATCCGATACTCCATCATGCCCGCTTCGATCTTTGAGAGATCCAGCAAGCTGGAGATCATATCGATCAATTGCCGGCTGCTCTCCACCATCAACTCGAGCGTCTCGCGCTGCGCCTGAGTCACGGGCCCCGGAATCTCTTCCAAGAGCAGTTGTGTGCCCGCATGGATCGCGGTCATCGGTGACCGCAGTTCGTGGGTAATGTGGGAGACGAACTCCGCCTTGAGGTCGTCCAGTTCCTGGAGTTTCTTGGCCATGACGCCCACGGAGTCCACGAGCTCTTGAAGATCGCTCGGCGCGGGCACGTCGACCGCCGTCTTGAAATTGCCTTGTCCGATCTGCCGGATGTGTTCCTGAAGCCGCCGCAACGGCGCCAAGATGCTGTAGGTGGCCAGTCCGGCCAACAGCAGCCCCAGGAACAAGGCGATGATGCCGAGCTGCTTCGTGATGATCCCGGCCTGCTCCGACCGGCTCCGCGCATCGTTGACGACCGTCTCGACGGTGGCTTCATGCCGTCCGATGAATGATTCCAGTAGGCTCGTCATCCGGTTGACGAGCTCATCGCGCCGGGCGTCGTATTCCTTGCTCATCTTTTGCGTCCGCACCGGCTGGAATCGCGCTTCGCTGTGAAAGAGAATGCGGTACTCGTCGTGCAGTGTTTCGACCTCTTTCAGCGCCTGACGCGCGTCGGACGGCATGTCCTGGACGAGGAGCAGGGACAACGTCTCGCGAAACTTCTTCGCATCGTCATCGAAATGCGCCAGAAAGCCTTCATCCCGCACGGCCAAATACTTCTTCTCGTTCCGGACCTGGCTGTAGAGGCTGTCGATCATCCATTTGGCGCTCTCGATCGCGGGGTAGTGCCGCGAGACGAGTTGGGTGCTCAATTCGGTGATCTGGCGGATTTGATGCAACGCAAAGAGGTTCACGGCCGTGACGAGCGCAATGATCGTCACGAACCCGATGGTCAGTCGCCAGAAGATCGAGAGCCGGGTACGCCGGGGCGATTCCATAAATTGGGGTCAGTCTAGCAATGATCGTGGATAAGTCAATAACGGTCTTCGCGGATCGTCTGGGGGAAATCAAGTAGGTCGTTGACGCGTGGCGCGCTCGTCATTATACTCAGCCGTCCCTGGCCCCGACGCGCGAACCCCTTCCGTCTCCGCATGACGTTGTCCTGTGTCGAACGAGCCGGTGCCCGTTGGTCGCCGCGCGCCGTCTTGATTGTGCTCTCGGTCCTGCTCGCCGGAACTCCGAATGCGTCGAGCGAGGACGGTCTCTCCTGGCGCCCGCTTCGTGACGGACTCATGCTCGCCGTGTGGGAGCCGGGACTCCAGTGTGATGAGGACGTCCCTCCGCTCGTGGTGGTCAAGATCGACCCCGAGCAGTATCGGTTTGCCACCTACCACTACGTCGATGAAAAATTGCCGGCGCCGTTGACGACGAAGGAATGGCAGCGTCGCACGGGCGCCGTCGTGTTGTTCAATGCCGGCTTGTTTCGAGATGACTATTCCTACCTGGGCTGGCTCTTCAAGGATGGGCGGGCGCTGGGTGCCAAGCGCCATCCGCAGTGGCAGGGATTGTTCGTCGCGGAGCCGACGGTGCCTGGTCTGCGCAAGGCGCGGGTCGTCGATCTGGCCGCCGAACCGTTTTCCGTCGAGACGATGGCGTATCGGGAGGCGGCACAATCGCTCATGCTTCTGGATCAGAAAGGCAAGCCGCGCGTCCGACAGAGCGGCAAGCGCGCACATCAAACCATTGTGGCCGAAGACCGTGACGGCAACATCCTACTGATGAAGACGACGGAAGGGGTCGGCCTCTGGGACCTCGCCCTCTGCCTGCGGGATCAACTGGCAGATATCCATCAGGCCATGGTGATGGACGGAGGCGGCTCCTCGGACCTCCTGATAGATCCTGAACTCGCAGAGGCTCATGCGGAGGCGCTCAAGAGCTATCGACCGTTCATCGACGGGAGCGGCATGGGCCACATTCCGCTCCCGTCGGTCATTGGCGTGGCGCCTCGGCAGAATCCGTGAGCTTATCCGGGCCGTCGTGGCCGTGCGACCGGATAGCCGGCTTCCATCCAGGCGTCCATGCTGCCGCTCACGTTATAGACGTGGCGGTAGCCGAGGTCAGCCAGCGCTTCCGCCGCAATGTTGCTCCGATGTCCCGACTGGCAGTAGACGACGATATGGTCGTCGAAGCTCGCACGCAGCTCCCGGTGGCGCGCTTTGATTTCCCGGAAGTCAATGTTGAGATCGGTGCCGGGAATCATGCCGGTCGCGTGTTCCTGGGATGAGCGGACATCGACCAGGATGAACCCTTTGCGGCCCGGTGAGGGTGCCTTGTCCAGCCCGGCGCGCAACTGGGCAACCGTAAGGAGGTAGGAATGATAGGCCGACACGCCGCCGACCATCGCAAGGCCGAGCGCGACGGCGAGCAGCAGCGAGGTGAAGAATGTCCGTGGTGCCATCGTCAGCCTCCTGGTTCACCGTTATCTTAGGTCCCCGATGAGAAGTGGGTCAAGGACGTCCGTTGCGGCCCTGGGGCTGCTCATCCTCACCCTGTCGGCATGCGATGGCGGCGCGCGTCTCGTTCAGAGGACCGAGAACGGCGGCGTTGTGATCTATCCATTCAAGGAAAGCGGGTCACTGCTGTCGCCGTTCCGTAGGGACGCCATGAGGCTCATGGAGCAGCGGTGCGGTGGTCCGTATCGCGTCGTCCGGGAAGGGGAGACCAAGGGCCGCAACCGGATCAGTGAGAGCGCCGGAGGAATGGAAATGGTCGAGGAGCGCCGCTGGGGAATCGAGTTCGTGTGTAAGAGCGGGAGCGAGAGTTCCGGGCCCTGATGACGCCGCGTCAGACACATCGAATGGGACGGCGTTTCCCGTGCAATTTCTTCGAGGAGGGCAGCTGGCGTGCCTGGGGGCGGCACCCCTTGATCGTCGCGCCGGCACTCGGGACGGTCCGACTTTTCATCGCCGGTTTGGGACTCGTGGCAAGAGCCGGGGTTGGCAAGACGAGAAACGACGTCGCCTGCACGACCGTGTTGGTCAGGTCCTGCGCTTGCTGCAGCGGCACGGGCAGGATTGGCGGATAGTCGCTGAGTGCGGCAGAAAAGAAGCCCGGCGGAATGGACAGCGGGACGCCCGCCGAACCGAACACCACGGGACGTGCGCTGCCGATATTGAACGCCCATGTCTGCCGGGCCCGGTCCTCGGGATCTGGCGGCGAGGCGCCCACCGGCTCCTCAACCCATACGATGAAGTCTTCTTCTCCGGTCGTCCGGACACCGTTCGCGACGACATGGACGGGCGTCGAGCGCAATGGAGCTTCGGGCGCTTCACCGTGAGGATGGCTGCGCACCGTTCCGCGGTCGAGCGTGAACGTCAAGCCATCTTCGGCGGATTGCTTGGCGACGGCCACGCGGCTGTTCGCGCCGATAGTCACCTGCCTCGCCCCTTCGAGGGCGATGTTGAGGCGTGACCGCGGTTCAGTCTGAAGGACGTCGCTCACATACAGGCCGTCGCCGAACGTGATGCGAAGCGGGCGCGGAAGGCCATCACGAGCGACATAGACGTTTCCCTGCACGCGGCTGACCGTGCCGATCCGTTCCGGCGAGACGGACAGACACCCCGACATGCTGAGCGACAGCACGGCGACGCGAGCCGCGGACAAGGGGATCGTGAGCATGTCCCACCATAGATGGCACCGTTGTCATTAGCCGTCGGGCCGTCGGTGGCGATGACGCCGGGTTCTCTTTACTTACGTCGTCGGTAGTATTCCTACTTGCGACGCGTGGCAGTCCCCGACTGCCCATGGCTCTCCTCGCTGTCACGTTTCCCTGGACGCATCTCTTCGGCATCGCTTACAATTCCTGCCGATGAACGGGAATGTCGCTCCTGCCGAGAAATCCTGGCTCCTCTATTGCCTGTCAGGCCCCGATCAGGGCATGCGCTTGGCGATTCGCCCTCAGAAGGCCGTGGTCGGGCGCGCGGGCCGAAAGCTGGACGTGTCGCGGAGCGACATCCGGATCGTCGCTCAAGAGATTCACTTCCGCGGATCGGCCGCTCGTTCTGGCAACTGGGCACCGCCCTGCCTACCGACGGGACAGCCGGGTGGATCGATCAGTTGAGCGGGCACATCAGCGCCGCCGTCGGTGTCAACAAGGTCGAAGGCTTCAGCGTCCGTGAGACGTTCTCGGATATTTTCAAGAAGCGCAGCGACGAAGAAATCGAAGAGTACTTCAATGTCGGCACCCGGACGACGCCTCCGCTCCCTGAGGTCACCACGACCTGGCCCAAACCCTGGGTCTTCTTCAAGCTGTTTACGGTCTCGGTGCTGGTCTATCTCGGATTCGTTTTCGCGCTCACGGAATTCCAAAACCTCATTCTGGTGCCCGGGCTGATCTCGATCGGCTCGCTGCTCATACCGTTTTCCATCCTTGTGCTGTTTTTCGAAGTGAACGTGGTGCGCAATGTCCCGCTGTATCAAGTGATCCGCCTGCTGTTCGTCGGCGGAATCCTGTCACTGATCCTGTCGTTGTTTCTCTTCAAGGCCACCCACCTCGATAGTTGGCTTGGCGCGATGAGCGCGGGGATTATCGAAGAGGTCGGCAAGGCGAGCGCCTTACTGCTCGTCGTCAACAAGCTGAAGTACCGGTGGACGCTGAACGGGCTGCTGTTCGGTGCCGCCGTCGGGACGGGTTTCGCCGCGTTCGAATCCGCGGGCTACGCGTTCATCTTTGGGTTGCAGGGTGGGCAAGAAGTCATGCTGGACGTCATCACCCGCCGCGGGCTCCTCAGCATGCTCGGCGGACATGTGCTGTGGACGGCGCTCGTTGGTGCGGCGCTGTGGAAGGTGCGCGGGGATGAGCCGTTTCGGCCGGATATGCTCCGCGATCCTCGATTTGTACGCGTGCTCGCGCTAGCCATGGGCTTGCACATGGTCTGGAATTCACCGCTCGATCTGCCGTTCGATGCGAAATATGTCATCTTGGGCTTTATCGCCTGGGTCGCGATCCTCGGGTTTGTTCAGGATGGGCTCGGGCAGGTCCGGAGAGAGCAAGAGCGGTTGATGCCGGCGGGGGCCAAGTTAGGGTAAGACGGCCAAGTGTTAGGCCGGATTCGCCGCTGCCTGAAGGTCCTCCACGGTGAGAAGGCTCAGCAGCCGCACGCCCGTCTGTTCGACGGTGGCGCGACCGTCCTGCTCCTTTCGATCCACGATGACGAGCGCATGGGAGACAGTGAGCCCGGCCTCCCGCGCCGCGGCGATGGCCTTGAGCACCGACCCGCCGCTCGTCAGCACGTCGTCCACGATGAGCGCGTGGTCGCCGACCGTGATGGCCCCATCGATCAGCTTTCCCGTCCCGTGGGCCTTCGCCTGTTTACGCACCACAAACGTACGCCAGGCGCGGCTTGGGTCTCCTCGATACGCCTCATCGGAGATTGCGGTGGCGATCGCGATGGCCCCGATCTCGAGGCCACCGATGCAGTCCAGGGGAAGATGCTGAATCATCGAGACCGCCATCTGCGCCACGAGTCGGCGCGGTCCAGGGTGGGCCATCAGCACGCGACAATCGACGTAGAACGGGCTCACCGCTCCCGAGGCCAACGTAAATCCCTTCGGGTCGGTCCTGAACGACTGCGTCTCAATGAAGGCACGTGCGAGATCGTCTCGTAGCATGGCTATCCGGCGCGCGGATCATACGCGGCGCCATGAGACGAATCAACCGCTCCTTGGGTAATCATGGGGAACCTGTAGATTTCCCGCTCGGGCCTTCGGTAGACTGCGCGAGCCTTCATAGCCGAACACATTGCTAGAACCTATCTTACAGCGGGGCGGGGACAGCGGCGCAGCGCCATCAGAGCGGGGTGGGGAACCGCTCAGCGAAAGCGCGGCGAGGAAGACGCTGACTGTTCGAAGCGGCGTTCAGCGAAGCTCGGACGCCGCGAGTTTCAGCGGCGCGCCGCACGAAGCGTCCGAGCGGTCCACGCCGCTCTGTCTTTCAAGCGGAGCCGCTGTCCCCGCTCCGGCTGCCCTACGTTCGAAAAGCGGGCCGCGGCCGCGCGCATGACGCACCCCGATCAGATCTAAACTAATGACGATGTCACGGCGATTCGGCACTTCTCCCCGCCTCCTCGCGGCCATGTGTGCGATCACCGCCGTCATGCTGGCCGCAACCGCCGTGGACCTCATCACGTTCATCGTGCCGGCGTTCTCGCGAACCGGGATGTCGGGCACCTGGGACCCGGTGAAGCTGGCGTGGCTGGGCCTTCTATGCCTGCTCGCCTCACTGCTGTGCGGGTGGAATGGGTGGCGTCTGCTGCAACCGGCGTCTCGGCAAAGCGCGATGGCCGAACGCTGGTCTCCTCTCGGATGCATCCTGTGGTGGGGGCCGGTCGTGCTCACGCTCCTCGTGTATTATCCGCTTCCATATTTCAACCATCACATTGATCGATTTCTGTTGAGCCTTGTCCTCGTTCTGCTCTGGGCAGCCTGGATGCTCCTGCACCCGGCGAGCTTGGAGCGGATGGTGGCGAGCCGGCCGTTCCACTGGCTGCGTGTGATCGTGATCAACGCCCTCATTTTTCTCATACTCGCCGAGGCCGTCATGCGGCTGGCCGATCCGCTGCTCGCGCAGAGCGGGCTCTTCAGCGCCACCGCCCATACGCCGGGCGGGGGCATTCCCGGGCACGTGACCGATAGTTCGGGGATGCGGACCAATTCCAGAGGCTTTCGCGATCGCGAAAGAACGTTGGCCCGGACAGCACAGGGCCTGCGAATCGTGGCCCTTGGCGATTCCTTTACGTGGGGCTCCGGCGTTCGATACGACGAGGCGTTCCTCACGCTCGTGGAGCAGGGACTCGATCGATCCACAGGTCCAACAGAAGTCATTAATTTGGGTCAGGTCGGCTATCAGCCGGAAGAGTACCTCTCGCTGCTCACATCACATGGCCTGGCCTATCGGCCGGATCTCGTGCTGCTCAATTTTTTCATCGGCAATGACCTGATGCCGGCGCAAGGCACCCAAATTGTCGTCGCAGGGCATCGGCATCGCGTGCACATCAACGGCAACTGGTTCCACGATCATCTGTCGTGGGACCACTGGTATCTCGCACATGACCTCGAGTATGCATGGATTCTGGCGAGAGGGCAGATCCAGCGCGCGATGGGCCGCTCGGAGCTTGGCATGTTCGGGGCCGGTCAAGATGGATCTGAAGTTGCCACGACATCCCGACCATTTTCCGGATGGACGCCTCGGTACGTGCGCATGATCCAAGGCATGGGGGATCAGTTTCTGAAGCAGGACACACCGACATTCCTGGAGCGATGGAACGACACGAAGCAGATTCTGGAGCAGTTCAATGACGTGCTGCAGGAACGCGGCATCCCCTGGGTCTTGGTGTTACTGCCCGCCGAAGAGCAGGTCGACGCAGGGTTGCAACGGTTGTACGTGGACATGCGTGGAGGAGCCCCCGAGGCGTACGACTTCGACAAGCCGCAACGCCTATTACAGGCGTGGGGCAGAGAGAGAGGCGTGAAGGTCATCGATCTCACGCCTCATTTTCGCGCGAAGGTCGACGATCAGCGATTGTACGTGGACAACGATATTCATTGGAACCGCCATGGCAATGCACTCGCCGCTCGGATCCTCGTCGAGGCGCTTGGGCAAGAAGTCGCGCGGAACGGGAAGGTGAGGAGTGTCACTGCGAATCAAGCAGCCGTGCGATAGCGCCAGGTCCCGGACAATCTCACGGTGTCGGTGGCCGGCGGACGAGGCGTTTCGGAGGGCTTGCTATTTTCCCGACCTCCGGCGCGGTAGGCTGTGGAGAAGGAGGTGCACCATGACGCGACGATCACTGGCAGCGACCTCGTTCGTTCTTGCGATGGTTTCAAGCGCCGTGGCCTACGGGCAAACGGCACCCGGTGGGACCGGCGGCGGTGCGCTCGGACCCTCTTCGTCGCCTGGGACGACGCGTGTGCCTGGGATGCCGAGCGGCGGGCTGCCTCCCGGCCCTCCCGGTTCCACGCCAGACTCCAGCATACGGTTGGGAACACCCGGTCCATCGCCATCGACTCCATCGACCAGTCCATCGACGACCCCCAGCCCAAGCCTCTCACCGGGAACGGGAACCGCCCCGTCCACGGGCCCTGGGTCAAGCGGGCTCGGATCCTCTGGGTCAGGCTCCAGCGCCGGCGCGGGCGGCGGTGGAATGGGGGCGGCGGGCGGAGGCAGATGACCTCAGCCGACAAACTGCGTGCGAAACGGTGGGGAAGAGGCGTAAGGTGATGGGGACGAACCGGAGGTGCACCATGCGCACGACCGCCACATGGCTGATCGTCCTCTCGACCATCTTCGTCGCTCCGATCATCCGAGCGCAACCCTACCTCGGGCCGGTCCCAGGCGGGAGCCGCTTCGGGCCTGGCATCACAGCCGGAATGGCGCCAATCCCCGGCATCACGACACCGGGACGGACGCCGAATACGACTGTCGATATTCCGGGTCTCGAACCCGTGTCACCGCCCCCACCCGCAGTGCTCGGTGAGACAGGCGCACCGGGTGTGGGGCAGCGCCGCAGTCGCGAAGTTTCTCCCCCAACGGGCGAGGAACAACGCTCTGTCGGAGAGAGAGGCGCGGAGAATCCGTGATGAGGATCGCAGAACGCTGCGGCAGTCTTTGTCGTCGGTCACATCCGATGGGGATCAAACCAGCAGCGATCACGACGGCAATCGTCACAATCGTGGTCGCCGGCAGCCTGCTGCTTTCGCCACTCGTTTGGTCGCAGACCAGCCCGCTCCCTTCACCCCAAGGGGTGCCGAATCCAACCGTGACGCCGAATGGAGCCTTCGGTCCGGCGGGGAATCAACCACTTGCCGGCCCGAATACACCGCTGCTGCCCTCGCAGCCCACCAACGCTCCTCGGATATTGCAAGGGTTTGCTCCCGGTGCCGGACCGACCTCCGGCGTGGCACAAGGCGCCGGACCAGGACAATCATTTGGCGCGCCACTGTCCTCCGCGACGGGGAATCCCATGCAATCCATGCAAGGTGTCGGGCGCGGCCTGCCCGGCATGCCGGGCGGCCCACCCTTAGATGAACCCATGGGCGCCGGCGCTGTGCCGTGTCCGTACTGCTAGATCATCGAGAAGATTTTCTTCCAGCCAGCCGTCATTCCGCCGTTCTTCTCGCGCCTCGTTATATCGTAGGATAGATGCCGACAGAACCGTGTCGGCATCGATCCTATAATGAGCTGCCGGCTCTGACCACACCGTTCACCAGCCACTAGGATCACGAGGTCGCCTATGTCCAGTAGTTCCCTCTCGACGTTGCCTCACGGGTATTGTTTGCTGTGGGACTCTTCGCTTCTGTGGACCCCTGTGATTTCGGACACGCTGATCGCCACGGCCTATTATTCGATTCCGGCGGCCCTCGTGTACTTTGTGATCAAACGCCGGGATCTGCCGTTTACCTGGGTGTTCTTTTTCTTCGGCGCGTTCATTCTCGCATGCGGGACGACCCATATCATGGGAATCTGGACGATTTGGCAGCCGAAGTACTGGCTCGATGGCGCGATCAAAGTGGTGACGGCCGGGATCTCGGTCGCGAGCGCCGTCGCGCTGTGGCCACTCATTCCCAAGGCAGTCGCTCTCCCAAGCCCGGCTCAGCTCGCGCTCGTCAATCAAGAACTCACATCGCTCAATCTCAAGTTGCAGAGTGAAATTGCCCGGCGGGCCGAAATTCAACAAGAGTTGGAGGCGGAACGAGCCCAGCTCGCGGCTCGTATCGCCGACCGAACGGCGGAGATCACCGAACAGAACGAGAAGCTGAAGCAATCAGAACGAGACCTTCAAGCCGCGAATGAACGTTTGAAGGAACAGGTGATGGAACTCGAAGCGTTCCATGATGTGGTGGTGGGACGGGAACTGAAAATGATGGATCTGGAAAAAGAGGTGTCCCGCCTGCAGGCTGAACTCATGAGGGTGACACACGGGACAGCGCTCCGTGATCATTCGAATGGAGCCTCATAAGCTTCACCTTTGCGCGACCGCGACACCGGACAAATCCGTCGTTGACCCAACGACAGTATCCCTCCCACAGATTCTGCAGCGCTGTCCTCTAGTGCAACATACAGACCGACTGGTACCCCACGCTGGGCACAGTTCGCTATCCTGGCCGTATGCGGATAGGGGTACCACTTGTCGCTGCCATCCTCGCCGTCTTCCTGTTCTTGCTGGATGTCCAAGTCCCCCTCGGGTTCGCCACGCCGGTGCTCTATGTCATTCCGGTCGCGCTCGTTGCGGTGTTCACGCCTCCGACGGCGTTGCTTCCGCTGTTCATCACCGCAACGCTGGGCAGCGTGCTGACCTTCGTCGCCTTTTTTCTTTCTCCTCCAGGCCATCTCGACCTGGCCGTGGGCAATCGTGTATTGGCCCTCTGCGCCGTCTGGGCGATCACCATCATTGCCGCGATTCGCAAAGGGCGCGCGAGCAAGACGCCGGCTATCGGCCGCGGCATACCGCATCCGATGATACCGAGGCGGGGGTGATGAAACGAACCGCCGTGATACCCCGCTTCTCGTGCCAGTCGAGGATGGCTCGCCTCCCGGCAGGCTTCGAGAGTCGGGACGATGCCGTACGGGCGCCGAGCGGCATGAGCGAGAGAGGCTTGCTGGTCCGCAGAAAGGGTGGCTTCCCCGAGGCCTGCTCGCTTCCGCGTGCAGGCGAGTCGGCGTCGCTCCTACTCAGCCAGGTTCGACATTACGGAAAAGTGGTTCCCTGAAAACCGACTTGTCCGAATGCCGCTCGCCTTGTAGCCTAGGATCATGCGTGTACTGTTGCTCGACGATAACGTGACGTTCTTGCAGGCGGCACGCGAATACCTCACCGGACGCGACGCGGACGGCCACGTCGATATTCTGTCCGATCCAACACAGGCGTTGTGGGCCGTCGAGCACGGCGACTACGACGTAATCGCGACGGATCTCAGAATGCCGGGGCTGAATGGCATGGAGTTTCTGGGTGCCTGTCGTAACTTGCGCCCCGATACTCCCGTCATCCTGGTGAGTGGATACGGCGATGTGGATTTGGCCGATCAGGCCGCACAGTGCGGCGCCTATGCCTTCCTGCACAAGCCGGTCGATCCGGACGCCTTCTACTCCGTCGTGAAGCGCGCCGCGCTCCGTTCGAGCATCAGGCGGCGGTCCGAGACGTACCGCGAGAATCCGTTCGTATGGCCGCCGAACGAACGCATTCGGGAACGGCTCGAACAGCTCAATGAACGACTACGGCGGACGCTGAACGCCGAGCAGGACAGCGAGTAGTCAGCGGCCTACGACTAAATTACTACCCGCCCTCCCAGACGCCGACCGCGAGTACGATACACCGGCCCCATATCCGGGAATCGGATCAGCCGCTCTGCAGGTTACCCTCCCACAACAGTACGGAGAATCGGGGAGAAGGTCCATGTCAGATAATTGGAAATCCGGGCTATTCGTCCCCTACTTGCGCCAGAACGAGGCGCGCCATCTCCTGCGCCAGGAGCATGAGGATGCCGGTTATTCTCGCCATAGACGATGAACAGACGTTCCTCATCGCGCTTACGGAAGCGTTGCAACGGAGCAACCGAGATGTTGTGATCGAAACAGCCACAACAGTGGAGCACGGGCTCTCGCTCATCACGCGTCGGCACTTCGATGTGATCGTGACGGACTTTCGGATGCCGGGTCGTGACGGCCTGGATCTGTTGAGAGACATGCGGGTTCTTGCTCCTGATACGCCGGTGCTTCTCCTGACCGGCTACGGCTCGGCGGCACTGCAAGAAGAAGCGCTGCGGTGCGGCGCCTATGCGGTGCTCGAAAAACCGGTCGATGTGGACGTGCTCTATTCCGCCGTGACTCGTTCTCTTCTTCGCTCGGAACTGCTGCGGCGCGCGGCGCCGCCGATTTCCGAGTCACTTCTCAGCCGCACTGAAGAACAGGACCTTCACCAGCGCATCGAGCAGCTGAACGAACGCCTCAACCAGACCCTCCGTCGCGCTTCGTAACCCTACCGGTTGATAGTGCTCCACAATAGGAAATCGAATGTACGACCATCCCTGGCTGCCGGGCCCATCGCACTCTGCTATCTTGACATCACGATGTATCCCCACAAAGCACGGCAATTGAGGCGGGAGTGGGAAAGGAAGCGGGTGGGAAGCGAGCCGTGTTGCCATGCTCGAGTCGAAAAAGAAATCACTGTATCCGGCTATGCGACCGGCGCGACCATCTGTAGAACGTGTGGCGTCGTGATTCGGCAGGAGACCGACGAGACGACACCGCACGGAATCGGGTAGAGAGTTGGCAGGCCACGTGGTGAGCCGCTACCACGTCTCAAACCAATCGACGACCCGACCGTCTCGAATCAACAGCCACTCGGTATACGGAAGGGTGAGTTGCTGCGGTCCCAGGTCGGCGGTTGCCTTCGCGAGGGCGCGTTGCACGTCGCCGTCGGAGGCAAGCCGAAATAGGCCGAGATCGGCTTCTGTAAAGTAGCGACTGTAGCGGCCTTTCTCACGACCACGTAACCACCGCACGCTGAATGCCCACGGCGAGTCTTTCCGCTCTTCTCGGACCAGATCGACCGTTCCTACTGTCCCTCGTGGCGTCCGATCAACCGTCACGACGGTTGTGACATGTACGCCGTGAACAATCCTTGCGCGCTGCAGCATGGCGGTGAGCCGTAAGGCCGACCCTCATACCACAGTCCCATGAAACCCGCTACGTCCGGATCTTCCCGTCAAAACGATGGTGAGGTCGAATGGGCTGCCGTCCGTTGAAACGGCATGCGTGGCGGAACACGTCGAATATGTGATCGCACTAAGGACCAATGGCCTTCCGGTACTGCCATCTTCCCACATGCCTCTACGCTCGGGCGGGATAGAGCGCGGCGTGCGGACGAGGGATACTGACTGCATCATGCCCGAGAAGCCTCCATCGGTCATCCTGATCATCGAAAACGAGGACGAGACACGCCGTCTCTACGCGGACGCGCTCTATCCGCTGAATCGGCCCGTTGTGGAAGCCGCGAATTCCTACGAAGCCTTTGAGCAGGTCGCCAAGCACGACGTCGCGATGGTTGTCACAGACATCTACATGCCAGGCGGCGGGGTTGACTATCTCAAACAGCTACGCCGCCGGATGCCGGGATGCCCCATCCTGGCCGTGAGTGGCAGCGTGACCGACGCCGTCCACGATGAGGTGGTGGGCGCAGGCGCGGACGCCTTTCTCCGAAAGCCCTTTACGACGGCCCGGCTTCGGAGTGCGGTTCAGGACCTGCTCATGAAGCGCCTTCATCGCGATCAGACGGTACGGACTCTTTCGGACGATTCTGATCACGACTGGCTCTTCATCTGTGATGAATGTGAGCAGCAATGGCCCTTGAGCCACCGTGACGACGTGCGCGCACACGAGCAGCACTACGGCCACAGCGTGTACGAGCGATACAGACCGCCCTCGGTGAACCGCAGGAACGACGACCGCGAAGAGTGCGCATAGCTGTAGGCGCTCGCAGGCTTGCGTTACGGCTCCGTGCTCCGTGGTTTCTTCTGCTCGTTCTCCTTCTTCTCCTGGTAGACGGTGTGCTTGTGTCTCGCTTCGTGCTTTCTCGCCTGTTCCTCATCCTCTAATCGCCACTCCTTGCCACATTGTTCGCACACGAGCATCCATGTCTCCATTCCGTCGCTACGCACGAGGACGACGTGTGTGCTCAGGGCTCGGCACGACCTGCAATTCAAAGTCGGCTTCACCGAAATTTAGATGGAATCGAGACAGGCAAGCCGTGCTGCTCTGAGGCTGGAGCACCGGGCTGGTTCGACGACGCTTCTTGGCCTCGTACTTCGCCTTGTGCCGTTGGTACACCGCATGGCCGTGTACCAGTTCATGCTCCCCGACGTGCGCCTTCTCGGATATAGGCCACTCTTCGCCGCATTCATCACAGACAAAAATCCACTCCGCGTCATGATTCGCCATCACTCACCTCCAGGCCGAAAATGGTTGCATTTCTAAGGGAGGTGCGTCGGCCAGGTCAGTCGGACACCGGAGCAATATCATGTGGAAACACGCCGTACACCAACGCCTATAGGAAGAGCTGCGGATGAATGCGAGGGACGCGCTTGGGAAGCGTCTCGAACGGGGAGGCGGGTTTTCGCGAGCTGGGAGAATCGTGCGGGATCGAGGGGGAGGGGCTCAACGGTCCGGAAGCCGCTCGAGGACGGAGTCCGCCATCTCGGCAAGCCGATGAAGCTTTGCCATCTCGCTGGTTGTCGCCTGATGGTACCTCTTCCAGTAGGCTCCAATCGCGCCACGCGCCGCACCATTGCCGATCGGCGTGATGGCTAAGCTCTTGACGAAGGTCGGGAGATAGAGTTTCGTCGGGATACGCGGGTCTTCCGCGATGTCTGGCACGATCACATCCGTGTGGTTCAGAAGGGCGTGACCCGAGACACAGGCCGACGCGGGAAAGATCTTGCCCTTCCACAGCGGGGCAAACGCATCTTCGTCCACATAATGCACCATGTCGCCTTTACGCAAGACAAACGTCGCACCATCCGCTCCGACGATCCGCCGGGCGGCCTGTGAGACGAGTGACGTAAGGTCGTGAAGGCATCGGCAGTCGCTCAGCAACACGGTGATCTTCTCGAATTCCGGCATCTCCGTCGTGCCCCGTCAAGAAGGCGATGATGAGCGGCCTGCTCGCTGCGCGCAGGACGCTGGTCGAGCACTCATGCCACTTCTCGAAGTCGTTGGCGCAGGCGCTCGTGTGCGGCGACGGTCGCGTGATCGAGCTGTGCCGTGTACTTCGCGACGACCTCCTCACGAGCGCGAAGTCTCGCCTGAATGATGCCTATGGCCTGGTGCGAGAGCACGCAGCTTTGTGCAGCGGCCCACCGCGCACGCTCGAATTCCACTCGTTGCTTGTGTTGCACTTCTCGCATCCGCTCGTGTGCTACCCGCAGGAGACCTTCCAGTCGCTGTACCGATCGTTTGGCATGGGCCAAATGCCGCCGTAGCCGGTACAGGCTGATGGCCTCTCGCAGACTCTTCATGAGATCGAGTGGGCCGAGCGGCTTCCACAACACCTCGAACAGCACGTCGCTGGCTGCCTCGATAATCCTCTCGCGCTCGCGTGTGTCTATGAGTGCGATGAGCGGTGTGTCGGGTGCATTCCGCATGAGGTCGCTCACTGGAATAGAGCCATCGCCGTTCGAGAGATCAGACACGACGACACTGCATGGCGAGTGCTGCAAGGCATGCATTGCGCGGCTGGAAGAGTCGTACACCTCGGCGTCCACGTACGGCAATTGGGCTCTCACCCCTGACACCAGGTGCAGGCATTCGGTGTCTGTGGTCACGACGATCAGTCGTTCTCGCGGCCGCATCCCGCCTCCCCCATGACTGGAGTGTAGCGATCTGTCGTTGGATTACTACAGGTGGCGAATGACGGTCTCTGTCAGACGAAGACATTATCATGCAGAGACCGCGTGCGAAGAAAGAAAAGGACTAGGGGACGACCGTCCTGTTCACTGCAGGAGCGAGGGATCGCGGGTCACCGCTCGTAGCATCCAGACTCAGAGCGAACGCCACGAGCTTCCGCAGTGCGGGGAAGTCAATGGGCTTCGCGAGGAGGGCGCAGACCCCGAGCCGCTCGAAGGACTTACGGTCGTCGTCACGGCCACTCATCAGGATCACGCGCGCATCCGGCTGCCGCTCTCGAACCTGTTCCACAAACTTCAACCCGTTCACACCCGGCATGACGACATCGAGCAGCAGGCAGTCGTAGGCATGTTCGCCGGCGAGAATCAATCCCGCTGACGCTGCGTCAGCCGTATCGATGATCGGCTTGATCGCTCGGAACCAAAACGCGAGTCGGGCCGCTAAGGCGTCCAAGCTTTCTCGGTCATCTTCTAAAACAAGTACGCGTGGCATCGGATCATCCCCTGTCTGTAACGACTCTAACATTTGCGCGGTGCGCTTACCTTCGGCCGCCAACGAAGGGAGAGACCAGGATCGCCATTTTGATGTGTCAGGCAACTGGACAGCAGCGAAGGCTTAAGGCCTGACGGGAGGGCCGACATAGAGAGAAGCGGACAGGGACAGCGAGCATGATGATTCAAAAGTGTTGTACGAGCTTGCTCAGGCGCCTGAACCCGCTCTTCGGCGGTTCGCCGCGTGCGACTCCAGAGATTCTAAGCTCGGCTCATGCAGGATGACGCGACCTGACTCCAATTCCAGGGTCGCGAATCATCCGCGTAACGACGACGAGATGCTCGCCGAGTTGGCCAAAGACCGCGAGACGGTCATTCGGCTCGCCGTTGTAGCGCGCAGCAATACATCGGTTCACGTTCTCGAATGGCTGGCCGGGGCTGACCGTCATCGTGCTGTCCGCCGTTCAACTCTCGCGCGATCGCGGGAAAGGAGGCATGGCAGCGCAGCGGACCAGCTTGAGTCAAGGGTCGATGCGTAGGCGGCCCGCCCGCAGCAATGTGTGGCGGTACTGATATACGACGTTACGCTTCTCTCATTACTCTACGCGTATGGCGTCTACGCTGCTCATCGTCGATGATGACCCGGATCTCCTCATCGCCCTGCCCGACACGATCGCGTTGCGCGTCAAAGATCTCCGGGTGTTGACCGCCGTGGACGCGCACAAGGCCGTTGATGTCGTCAAGACCGCGCACCCGGACATCGTCTTGACCGACCTCATCATGCCCGGTGCCAACGGCGCGTGGCTCTTGTAAGCGCTGCTGCATGTCCAACCGCCACCGGTCACGTTGCTCATGTCCGCCCATCTCGACGCCAAGGACTTGCTGCAAGGACGCGGCGCGTTCGCCTTTGTGCCGAAACCGATAGACCGCGAGTTTCTGGCCGAGACGCTTCACCGTGCGATGCGGGTCGCGCGGGCACGGCGTCAAGCGTACCGAACGGCGAGCCTGGTGGGGGAAACGGCCGCGGAAGCACACCGAGTGCTCGCGGCAGGCAAGGACCAGATGGAACGGCTCAGAGACACGCTCCGAGCTTGGCGGGACAAAAAGCAGGACCGCTCGCTGCCCATGTAAGGAGCAGGCGACTTCGGCACGGCGGCGGCGTAGCCGCTGGCGGGCAGCGCTGATGGCCTCGTCCAGTTTCTTGTGCTCCGTCTCCAGGACCTGTTCGCCTGCCCGAATCCTCGACTGAATCAGTTCCACGGCTTGCTTGGATCGCCCGGGACTTGCAGCAAGGCGACCGAAACCGCCTCGCAAACTCTTCCAAGCTGTCATCGCTACGGCGGCCGCTGAAACAAGGGGCAGCGGCACAGCATGCAACTCCCGCCGAATTTCCGCCGACCCCTGAATCGGTGTACGGCGCGCGGATGGCTACAGCGACACAAAACATGACGTTCCTCACTGTTCAGCGGATGAGCCAGTCCCTGTGGCCGCATACCAACTCTCCACTCCGCGGGATCGATGGCATATAGTCCGGTTACGAGCGCGACCAGGCTTTGGCGGCGTTGCAGCCGCTCGGACAGCGCCAAAAATCTCGCCGGACTGCGTCAGCATCACCCAGCGGCCACGTCCGTTGGCAATGACAGCATTGCAGCCATAACGTCTCTTTCACGGTGATGCGAACTCCCACTTTCCGCAGCGCGGTCTCACTCAGTTCCATGGCAACCCTTCCCCTCCTTCCGAGACGTGACACTGACACGATAGAGCAACCATACATAGGCAGCCGCCCGCTCATCTTCATCACGGGCCTTGGTGAGGAGAGGGCGCCGCCGACTGAATTTTTCTTCCTCGTCTCGGCTCAATCGACCAGGAAGCCTGATCTTCATGAGTCCCCCTTCCTCCGGAGCGCTCCGGTTCAGCCCCGCTCATCCCCGATGTGGCAGAGGGGCCGGAGGAGTACCCGGAACTGCTATGCCCATTCGGCTCTAGAGCACAGACGTGCGGCGTGTACCACAGTGGAGGAGAGGAGAGCTATCATCGTCCCGTCGTTTTTCCTGTCAAGCGACCTGTTGCGCGCCGACCCTTACGACCCCTAGACCGGCGGGAACGTTGACTTGCTTGACTGATGGGCGAACGCGATGGCGGTTCAGCCCTGCTGAAGATGCGCGAAAGACCGGTTGTCAACTTGCAAGGATCGCCGCTTCGGCCCGTACTTCTCATCCTCTTGTCGCGGCGTCTTCTTGCTGAGACGCGCCTGCGTATTCACACTACTACGCCGCAGCGGCGGGTGTCGGGTATCGTGAAGCGCCATCCGTCCATACGTCTCCATGCCGCTCAAGGAGCGGCGCGAGCCGTTCTTCCACCGAGACTGGCTGTATGAGATCAAGCATGATGGCTTTCGCGCTTTGGAAGTCATCGGGGGGGACAATGGGGTCTCATCTCGCGCAACGGGAACCGGTTCGCTCGGTATGACGAGCTGGCAGCTCGGATCGCGCACGAATGCCAGGCCGACGATGCGGTGCTCGACGGTGAGATCGTCTGTCTCGATCCGAAGACAGGCCGCTCCGTGTTCGCCGATCTCTTGCACCGAACCGTACTTCCCGCTCACTGTCGAAGGCCACGACTTGCGAGAGAAGCCGCTCGTGCATCGAAAGCAATGGCTCAAGGCGATCATGCCGGAGCTGCCGTAACACCTGCTGTACGTCGATCACGTCGAAGAGCGCGGGGAAGAGTTCCATCGGCTCTGTCGTCAGTGGGACCTTGAAGGGATCGTGGCAAAGCGGAAGGACGGTCTCTATCTGCCGGATCGTCGGCGGTCAACCGGATCACGGTCAAGAATCGCCACTACAATGAGAATGAGAAGGAGGGTCTGGAAGAGGTATTCGAGAGAAGATCTACCGCGACAAGCTATGCTATCTCACGACCTGTGCCGCTCGCCCTTGCTGTAAGCTGAGCGGCATTCGAAGACGAACCTGCGTCCCGTGCTGCAGAACGGATGTGACGTCGACCTGCCCTCCAATACTGCTGACGCGACTCCTGACGCTCGGTAAGCCAAAGCCGCCCGCTTTGCCGGGCACGCCGGTCACACTGCTGTCAAACCCCTTCCCGTAATCCTCGACGGATAGGTCGATATGGTCCGGACTGCGATCAACGGTGACCATAGCTTCCTGCGTACCCGCATGCTTCATCACGTTCCACAATAATTCTTGCACCGCCTGATAGGCGATGATGACGACATTCGTGTCGATGACCCGGGGTTCCCCATATTCGCTGACCGTCACGGTCAACCCATGGCCCCGCATTTTCTCGGCCACCCAGGTGAGAGCCGCGCTCAAATCATCCGCATCACCGAGGAGTGGGGGCCGAAGCTCGACGATCAAATTGCGGGCCGAGTCGAGCGCATGGTCGAGCAAACGCTTGACGTCCATCAGCGCGTGCCAGGACTCTTTGAGGTCTTTCTTGTGCTGAATCCGTTCGAGTTTCATCTTGGAGAAGAGAAGCAACTGTGCGAGGTTCTCGTGGACGGCTTGCGCGAGACGCTTACGTTCCCGGTCTTCCGCGACGCTTAACTCGACGGTCGCCGCTTGCAACTGCGCCTGTTTCGACTCGACATCCTCTCGGCGCTGCTTCACTTCCTCGGACAGCCGGTCCACCACCGCCTGGAGGGCCTGGTACCCTTTGACGTGTTCGGTCACGTCTTGGCACACGGCGAGCCAGGCGCGCCGATCCTCAAACGTTAAGGCATGGAGGATGATGTCGACAAAGATCAGCGTGCCATCACGCTTCAAATGCCGCCACACCCCGCACTGTCGCACCCGCTGGCCGGCTGCCTCGCCCAGTGCCTTCAAGACACGGTCGCGATCCTCGTGCGGGCGAATGTCCAAAACGGTCATTCTCAGGAACTCGTCCCGCGAATAGCCGTACTGCGTGACGGCCGCGTCATTGACGGTCAGATACTGGAGCGTCTCTGCATCAATGACGGTGATCGGAATTGGACTCTCTTCAAAGAAGGTCCGATAGCGGGCTTCCGATTCACGGAGTGCAGCTTCCGCCTGCCTTCGCTCCGTCACCTCTTTGGCAAGCGCATCGCGCTGCTGCGTGACCTCGCGCAGCAGCTTGCGACGACTCTCGGTGACAACCATCGCGATCGTCGAGACGCTCAGAAAAAAGACGAACCGAACAATGTCTTGCGGGTCCTGCACCTGAAAGGACACGCGCGGCGGCAGGAGGAAATACCACGCGCCAAGCCCGGACAGCGCAAGTGCCACGCTGCCGGTGCCGAGTCCGCCAAGCCAGGTGCTGAGGGTCACCACCGCCAAGAGAAGAGCAGCGTGGCGCGGTTAAAGAGCGGGTCGAGCAAATGGGTGATGACTAAGGCAAGCGCGACGCACGCAATGGCCATCGTGTACTTCAGGGCGGAAGAGTGCCTTTGGCGTTGCTTGCCTTGAATCGATTCAGGATGCACGGAGGTCGTGTAATGAACCGACCGTTCGAAGAGCTGACCGCCATTCATTCATGGACCTCCACTCTTGGGTGTCGATGATGGGGGACAGAACTTGGGAAGCAAGCTTCAGTAGGATGGCAAGGTAGCGGCTCGTGAGTGCCGTGGCTATCCTTAGCGCTACGATTCTCTTGTCGTGCAGACAACTGCTCAGAAACATCTAGATGGAAAGTAAGAAGGCGCCGAGGCGAACTAAAAGCTGTGGCTGCCCTTAGCCCTGAAAGTCTTCAGCGGGACTTCTCTTCTTCACCCGTCAATCAAGCCATACTCTTCTTTGCTCGTTGACCCTAAGGTGGCGTGCCGACAACGGGGCACTGCTTGCAAAGGAGTGTGTCATTTGACGAGGGTACCGCTACCTGACACATGGTGAGCGACGACCCATTTGCGCCTATCATCCGCTAGAGCAGCTCCATGGCAGGCAGAGGACGGATTCTTGTCAGTATGACGCCACGATGGGCACCGATATGTGATCGCACGGAGGAGAGATGGCCCTGCCCTAATGCCTTCTTCCCACATGCCGCTACCCTGGAACGGGATATACCGGGACCAGTGGAAGACCGATACTCCCGACGTCATGGCCGAGAAGGACCGATCGGTCATCCTGATCATTGAGAACGAGGACGACACACGCCGTCTGTATGCCGACGCGCTCTACCCGCTGAACCGGCCTGTGGTGGAAGCGGCGAATTCGTACGAAGCCTTCGTGCAGCTTGGTACGCATGACATTGCTCTTGTCGTGACGGACATCTTCATGCCAGGCGGTGGTCTGGAATATCTCGTGCAGCTACGCCGCCGCGTTCCTGAGTGCCCCATTCTTGCCGTGAGTGGGAGCGTCACGGATCAGATGCGGGACGAGGTGATCGGTGCGGGAGCGGATGCGTTTCTGCGGAAACCCTTTACCACCGCCCGGCTGCGTAGTGCCGTCCAAGACCTGCTGGCCCAGCCCCGGCGCGGGGCGGAGGTGCCCGAACCGGTATCGGACGAGCAAGATCACGACTGGGTGTTTGTCTGTGATGAGTGCAGTCAGCAATGGCCGCTCAATGCGCGTCACACGGTACGCACACACGAACAGCAACACGGCCACAGTGTGTACCAACGTTATAGAGCCGCCTATGAGAACCGTCGGAACGGCGACCGCGAAGAGTGCGCGTAGCGCTGCGCGGCTCTAGTTCGCTCTCGCTAGGACACAGGTAGCTCTTGCATCCTACCCAACACACGTGTAGCTGTAGGGGATGGAAGAGGAATGGCACTTTGTCTGTGAAGTCTGCGGCACCCGGTGGGAACTAGACGATACCGCCAAAAGTCTAACAGCACGAACAACGACACAAGCACGCGGTGTATCAGCGCACAAGCGTACCGGTGACCAGCACAAGAAGGCCCCCCAAAGGGGATAAGAAGTAAGAGCGGCGGTTCTCTCGGCGATGCGGCTTTCTTCGTCACCCCACTACTCAGGCGACCTGCGGTAATTGGCCCATGGCGCTCTTCACTTGTTGAAGCTTCATACGCGTCTCGTCCAGGCGTCGTTCCAGGTCCTGTCGTGCGAGCACCAGGACATCATGGTGAAGTGCGGCCCGCATCGACAGTGCTCGCCCGCCCATCGCGGCGAGCAGGGACAACTCCCGTTCTAACTTCCCACACTCCTGTTCGAGCCGGTGTACTTCGATGGCGCTCGCCACAACCGCGGTCAGTTGCTCGCGCTCAATGGGCTTGTCGAGCAATGCGAACGCGCCCAACTCCGTGGCGGCGCGCATCACCGCATCATTGCCATAGGCTGTCAGGACCAGCACGGGCGTCTGCGGCCATTTGCGTCGGACGGTCGAGAGCAGACTGAGACCATCGCCCGGCATCTGCACATCAGTAATGACGGCGTCATACTCAGTCAGCTCCATATAGGAGACGGCGATCTCGGTAGACGGACACGTCTCGACCGCGATGCCAGGCAAGCGGTATCTCAACGTCTCTGGGAGTGCTTCGCGGAATGCCGGATCATCATCGGCAACCAGTACCAGCGGGTGAGGCATCGTCGTCCTCCGAGAACACTGCAGGGGGTGGCCTTGGTGCGGGCAGTTCCACATGGGTTCGACCTTGTAGGAGGGAACGGTACAGCAGCGTGCGGGGGCCAGCTATCGTCGGCCTTACGAAACTGCTGTAGTGCAAACAATGGCGGGGCGAACTGGGAGCACTGCCGAAGCATCGACGGTCGCAAGGGAGGCCGGGGAGGACGAGGAGTGCCGGTTAGAGGTAGCGTCGGAGTTGACGCATGGTCGCCCGGAGCTGTGCCTGAAACTCTCCTACCTGGTCGAGATGATGTCGAGCGACAAATGCCGCCCATTCGGATCGTCTCAACGTGTCCAGGCGGTGGTTGTCCTTGGCTGTCGCCTTTGTCACTTGCGTCCCCCGATACGTGCATGTGTGGCGTTGGTAGACTTCGTGGCCCTGCGCCAGTTCATGCTCTTTCACGCGTTGCGGCTGAGAGGTAGGCCATTCGGTCCCGCAGTCGTCACACACATAAATCCAGTCTGGGTCATGGCGAGCCATCGGCACCTCGAATCCTTGACGAATGGTTGCATTTTTACACGCCATTGCTAGGCAGGGTCATTCGGACGGCAGTGCTGCTCCGTGTGCGGGCGCACCGTACGCCGTCACCAATAGGAAGGGGTCAGGCAAGGTTTACGGCTAGGTGCAAGGGGGAGACAGAAGCGTGGTTGACTCGCCGTCTTGAACCTCAAGTCCCGCAATCACGGCATCGAGGCGTTGTCGCTGGGCATCGGCGATGACGAGGAATTCGAGGCCCATCTCGGTTCCTTTGACCCACCGGCTCACGGCTCTGTCAATGGTGATGGCGTAGCCATGCGCCGTGAAGATGTGCAGCGTGAGCACGATATGTGACAAGAACGGGCGGGCAAGCTGGAGGCCGCAGCCACCCGCCGACAGGTTGTACACGACGCCTTCTTCTTCGTTGCCATCGGGTCCAAGGACGATGCGAAAGCGGACCGGGAAGCGGCGATGTTTGCGCAGCTCGACTAGTGGTGTGGGCATGATGGTACAACCGAGTATCGGCTGGTTGCCGTCTTCACTTCAGCCCAAAGGCCCGTGGCAATGCCAATTGGAGCTGTTCGGACTTCGGTAGAGAGTGAGGATGGTGACCCGGCCGAATTGCAGCTGTTTCGGCTCGTCGCTGGCAAAAGACGGCAGGAGGTCGAATGAGTTCTGAGTAATGGTGCCGAAGCCGGGATTTGAACCCGGACACCCTTGCGGGCGCCAGACCCTGAATCTGGTGCGTCTGCCAGTTCCGCCACTTCGGCACAAAGGAGTTGCATTATCGTCAATGACCGGGGAATCCGTCAAGGTTGGCGCGCCGCTGGCATTACCGTACCGATGCGACGCTTGGGGTCGGCATGCGAAGTGGTGATGCCCAGTCGACGCGGGGTGGAATATCGCGAGTGTCACCTCCGAGGACCACCTTCTCTCGGACCAAGGCCGCGGCGGCCATCAAGTATGGCGAGGGCACCCACGGCGCTTCGTCGACGAGCAGTGCATCGAAGCGGACCCGGCTGAACAGCGGATCGGCCATCACCCGCGCCGCGGTGGTGATGAGGATGCGTTTGTTCTGAATGAAGGCTTGACGGTTCGTGCCTTCTTCGGCGGTCAGCAGCTCACGAATTTTCTTGGTCCCTCCGAGCCGGGTGATCTCCTCTTTCAGTTCATCGTACTCGGGGCGCATGTCCTTCGGGATGGCGGCCTCGGGCTTCAACTCCTCGATCCGGCGTTGCGCCGCTTCCAACTCCGCCATCAGCGCGCGAATATTCGCGGTATAAATCTCCCGATACTCCGGCAGCGACTGAACATTCTTGCCGACCGTCTGAAACGCCAACCGCTTCCAAATCGGGAGCTGCTCGTATTCAGCCAAGATGCCGTCGATCTCTTTGACCTTGCCCTGGAGCTCGCTGATCTGAGTGAGGAGCCGCCACTCCAGGTGTTTGACCTCGTCGAGGTCCCGCTGCTTGTCCGCCTTGTAGGCCAAAAGCGGGGTCAACTCACGGAACCGCTCGTACTTCTTCCGGAGCGCTGCCTTGTCGCTCCGAGACTTCGCGTAGAACTGATGCATCTGGGCTTCGAAGCCGAGCTCGGTGAGCGGGATGCCGGCCACCGCCGGCTGGACGGCGAGTTCGTACCGACTCACCAGGCTTTTATATGGCAGATTCACGGCACGCAGGGTTCGTGCAACGATGCCGGTCAGATCGTCGGCTGATCGGTGGTCTCGGCAGACGACCAGGAGTCGCTTATTGGCTCGGGCGAGTTCTACCGCCGTAGTAGCCAGCTTCGCCCGGCGCGCTGTGAGGTCGTCGGTCCAAATGGTCGTCAGCACTGCTGTTGCTGCCGCCGTGCGGCTCTCGCGTTCGGACTCGGTGAGCTGGGGATCGACCCATGCGGCTAGACGCTCGGCGGGACCAAGCACGAAGCGTTCCGGCTTGGCTGCGATTGCGAGGAGCCGACTGCCGGCAGTCTCCAAAAAGCCGGCGCCATCCGGGATGAGCGTGGCGGCGTGCAGCGGCCCATTTACCATTTCGAAGGTCTGGATCGTCAGCGTCGATCCCTGCCGGCTCACGACGTAGCCTTCGGTCGGCTCCTCGTCGCCGGAACAGACAAGGGAGATCGGCATATCTTCGAACGGGAGGCGAGTCTCTGCGGTGTCTGCGGCGACGTCGAAACTGTAGAGATGCAGCGTGCCGACGGTCGCGAGATGGCGTCCAGCGGTCACCGCGAGCGGCGCATCGAACGCCTGGATCGTCGGGCTCTGTCGAGCGTCAGTCGTAACCTGTGCGAGGTGCTGCAGGAGATCTGTGAGTTTCATGCTGCGGATTTTGTATCTTAGTCGTTCCTCCGACGGGGTGTCTAGCGAACGCCGGCGCTTCGGTCGACCGTATATTCATTGACAATTCATGGTGCGGTCAGTATTCTTTTCGCTTTCTCAGAGAAGGAGTTAGGGTTATGAAGGTGATTTTGCAAGAGACGGTGGAAGGGATCGGCCATCTAGGGGATTTGATCGACGTCAAGGACGGCTTTGCCCGCAACTATCTCCTCCCACGCAAGAAGGCGCTCGAAGCGAATCCGCGGAATGTCAAGGCGCTCGAGCACGCCAAGCGGCTGATGGCGGAAAAGGCCAAAAAGGAAAAGCTGGAAGTCGAGGGGCTCGCCAAGCACATGTCGGCTGTTTCCTTGACCATGACGGTGCAGGTCGGCAAGGACGACAAGCTGTTCGGATCGGTGACGGCGAAGGACATCGCCGAGGGGTTGGCGGCCAAGGGGTACACCGTCGATCGCCGAAAAATTCAACTCGCCCAGCCCATCAAAGAGTTGGGCACGTTTACCGTGCCGATCAAGTTGCATCATCAGGTGACGGCGAGTGTCTCGGTGACGGTTGAGAAGAAGGCCGAGGCCGAGGCTGCCGAAGCATCGTCGTAGCGATAAACTTTCTTATCGATTTGCCGCTCCATGCGGAGTGGGCAGAGCAAGCGGTGAAGACATGAGTGACGCCGTTGGATCACTGAAGGCACTCAAAGCGACCGACCCTGCCGTCTATGCGGCCATCCGCGCCGAGGAAAAGCGGCAACGTGAAAAGCTGCTCTTGATCGCATCGGAAAATTTTGCCAGCTCGTCGGTGCTCGCGGCACAGGGCTGCTTGATGACGAACAAGTACGCCGAGGGCTACCCGGGGCGCCGCTATTACGGCGGGTGTCAGTTCGTCGATACGGTGGAGAATCTGGCGATCGAGCGCGCCAAGCAGATCTTCGGCGCCGAGCACGTGAATGTCCAGCCGCATTCCGGTTCCTCCGCCAACATGGCTGCCTACCTCTCGGTGCTCAAACCCGGTGATGTGATTCTCGGGATGGACCTGGCCCAAGGCGGCCATCTCACACACGGAAGCAAGGTCAATTTTTCGGGCATGCTGTTTCAATCGTTCTCCTATGGAGTCGATCGGACGACCGAGACGATCGATTACGACGCCGTGCAGCGCAGAGCCGAGGAGGTCCGACCCAAGATGATCGTGGTCGGCGCGAGCGCCTACGCGCGCACGTTGGACTTCCCCCGGTTCCAGGCGATCGCCAAATCGGTGAACGCGTACCTGCTCGTCGATATCGCGCACATCGCGGGGTTGATCGCCGCCGGTCTGCATCCCAACCCCGTCCCCTACGCCGACTTCGTGACAACGACGACCCACAAGACGCTGCGCGGCCCGCGGGGTGGGATCGTCATGTGCAAAGCCGAGCATGCGAAGGCCCTCGATAAGATCATCTTCCCAGGCCTGCAAGGCGGTCCCTTGATGCACGTGATCGCCGCGAAAGCGGTCGCGCTGAACGAAGCGCTGTCGCCGGCGTTCAAGACGTATCAGCGGCAAGTTCTCGCGAATGCCAAAGCCCTCGCTGCCGGGCTCCTCGATCGCGGCTATAAGGTCGTCTCGGGTGGGACGGATACCCATCTCATGCTGCTCAACCTCACGTCGAAGAACGTGACTGGGAAGGATGCGGAAACGGCGCTTGATGCGGCGAGCATTACGGTGAACAAGAACGCCGTGCCCTTCGATGAAAAGCCGCCGGCGGTCGCGAGCGGGATTCGGCTCGGCACGCCGATTGTATCCACACGGGGCATGCGCGAGAAGGAAATGGGGGAGATCGTCGAGTTGATCGACCGGGTGCTACAGCATCCCAAGGAGAAGCGGATCCAGCGCGAAGTCCGTCAGCAGGCCAAGGCGCTCTGCAAACGCTTTCCCCTCTTCCATGCGTATGAGGCGCCCCCGAGCTAACTGCGACCATGATAGGCCACAGGAGGTTCAAAAAGGCCGTAGATTTCACCCGCCCGCCCCAGGTGCGCCAAGACGCGCCCCTTCCCGGCCGAGGCCGCAGCGAACGAGGAGGCGAGGCGTATTTATTTTCACCCGCCCACCCCGAGCCCGCCGAGACGGGCTCTTTTCCCGGGCTGTACCATGAGCCTCCGAATGATGCGAGGTGCGCGAGGCGAGGAATCACTCGCCTCACGTCTGCGCACGGGCGCGAGACGGTGAGCGTCCAGTGGAAGCTGGCGGCCTTTTTCAACATCCTGAAGGTGACACCAGTGTGAAGTGCCCCTTCTGTGACGACCTCGAAGACAAAGTCGTCGACTCCCGAATGGCCAAGGAAGGCCAGGTGATTCGACGGCGCCGCGAGTGCCTCTCCTGCAAGCGACGCTACACGACGTATGAGCGCGTCGAGGAAATCCTGCCGATGGTCGTCAAGAAAGACGGCCGCCGGGAGCCCTTCGATCGGATGAAGATTCTCTCGGGCATCAAGAAAGCCTGTGAGAAGCGACCGATCAGCGTATCGACGATGGAGGCGGTGACCGATCGTATCGAAAAGCGCATCCAGGAAATGGGCGAGACGGAGTTGGCGACGAACGTGATCGGCGAAGAAGTCATGAAGGAATTGCACAACCTCGATCAAGTCGCCTACGTCCGCTTCGCCTCGGTGTATCGCGAGTTCAAAGACATCGATCAGTTCATGGAAGAACTGAAGTCGCTGGCCAAAGAACGCCGCGAGAAGTAGTCGCCTGTCCCGCCGCCCGTGCTGTTTTCTCCTCGTCAGCGTATGGTATTCTCTAGCGTTTCCTCGTATTCTTTTTGGCTCTCGTGAACAGTGACCATGCCCGGCTCAGCGGTGCGCGCGCGAAAATCATCGGAGTCCAAGAACGGTCGGGCTGCGGCCGCGGCCGGCGCCGCGACGAAAGTGGCGATTGTGGGGGCCGGCCGGGGCGGCACGGCGCTCATGGAGATTTTTGCCCAAGACCCGCTCGTCCAAATCGTCGGTGTGGCGGAAGTCAACGCGAAGGCGAAAGGCCTCAAGCTCGCCCGCCGGCTCAAGATCCCGGTTACCCGCGACTACCGCGATCTGCTGGCGATCGAAGACGTCGATTTGATCATCGACGTGTCGGGGAACGAAGAGGTCGAGCGCGTCCTCCAAGAGTTCGACCGGATGGGCGTGACGGTGATCGGGGGCGCGAGCGCCAAGTTCATGTGGCAGTTGATCGAGGCGCGAATTCGAGCGACGGCCGAGATCGAAAAGACGCTCAACAAATATCAATCGCTGTATCGCCTGTATGTGAAGGAGGCCGGCGCGGCGGTCACCGAGGAGCGCACCCGCATCGCCTGCGAAATCCACGATGGGCTCGTGCAAAGCCTGGCCGGCGTGAACTTCAAGCTCGACCTCTGCGAAGAGCTGATGCTGAAGGACCCCTCTGCCGGCCGGGAAACGCTGCGCCGGACGCGGGAGGAGCTCAAGCTGGCGATCCAGGAAGCGCGACAAGTCATCTTCAATCTTCGCCCGCTGCACTACGATCAGATGGAGCTGATTCCGGCGCTCACGAACTATTTGAAGTCGTACGAGACGCAGTATCACATCAAGACGGACTTTTCCGTCACGGGCGATGAGACGACGATGCCGCCGCGGACAAAGATTTTTCTGTTCCGCATTTTGCAGGAGGCCTTGAGCAACGTCGAAAAGCACGCGAAAGCGACGGCCGTCACCGTGCATGTGGCCATCGGCCGAGATATGCTGACGGCGACCGTGACCGACAACGGCATCGGCTTCGACGTCGAGGCGGTCTCCAAGAATCCGGAGAAGTGGGACCATTTTGGACTGCGCGGGATCGTGGATCGCGCACGACTGGTCGGCGGGCAGGCCAAGATCGAGTCGAAAAAGGGACACGGCACCAAGATCACGATGCATGTGCCGCTGAGGAGGGAGGCCGCGCGCGATGGAACGCATTAAGGTCCTGATCGTGGACGATCACCGGGTGGTGCGGGAAGGCCTCTCGGCAATTCTGAAGAGCAAAGAGAATCTCGACGTCGTCGGCGAGGCGCAGGATGGTCACGAAGCGGTCGAGAAGGCGCGGTCCTTGTTGCCCGACGTGGTCTTGATGGACGTCAGCATGCCGAAAATGACCGGTGTCGAGGCGACTCGGATCATCAAGCGAGAGTTCCCGCACATCGGCATCATCGCGCTGACGATGTACGAGGAGCAGCAGTACATTTTCGATCTCGTGCGCGCCGGCGCGACCGGGTATCTGCTGAAAGATTCGGACTCCGCCCAGATCGTCAAGGCCATCCAGTCCGTCTACCGGGGTGAATCGCTCATTCACCCGTCCGTCGCGAGCAAAATCCTCGCGGAGTTCTCGCTGCTCGCCCAGAAGAAGGGGAAGAAGGCCTCGTGGGTCGAGCATGACCTCACCGAGCGCGAGATCACCGTTCTGCGGCTCGTGGCCGACGGCAAGACGAACAAAGAAATCGCCAATACCCTTGATCTGAGCGAGAAGACGGTCAAGAACCACGTCCGGAACATCTTCCACAAACTGCAAGTGTACGATCGCACGCAAGCGGCGATTCTCGCGATCCGAAAAGGCTTGATCGAACTCGAACCGCGCCCATAGTGTCTGCGTTGGCCATCGGCCTTGTTCAGGTTGCTCGCAGATGGCGGTCTATTCTCGCGGCGCTCATCTCCACAATACCCGATTGTTTTCTAGCCCCTAGTCAATAGGGCCGTCTTCCTACGACTCCGTGCGTCGACACTGATAGGACCGCTGCGCCGTTGTTGGTAAGAGCCTGCCACTGAAAAATTTCCAGCAACACTACGGAGGGCGTGATGCGCGAAGACGGGCTGTCACGGCGGGACATGTTGCGCGGAGCCGCAGGGCTCAGCGCGCTGGCGGTTGGGCTGTTGACGGGCGGCTGCGAGCTGTCCGAGATGACGACGAAGCGGATTCAAAATCGGCCCGTGCGCCGCAATATCAACTCACTGGCTGCCAGTGATCCGATCATCACCACACTGAAGAGTGCGGTCTCGGCCATGAAAGGCTTGCCGGCCAGCGATCCCCGCAACTGGATCAACCAGGCGAACATCCACCGCGACCACTGCCCGCATGGCAATTGGTGGTTCTTGCCGTGGCACCGCGTGTATCTCTACTACTTCGAGGAGATCTGCCGTGAGGTGACCGGCAACAATGATTTCGCGCTGCCGTATTGGAATTGGTCCGCCAATCCATCGGTCCCGGCCGTATATTGGGGAGATGCGAGCAATCCACTCTTCGACGGAACGCGGAATGCGACGCCCGCAAGTGTCGCCGATCCCGGCTCGGTCGGCGCGTCGATTATGGACACGATTCTGAATCAGCCGAACTTCCTGCTCTTCGCGAGTGGTACGGCGAACAATCAGCGCGATGCATCGACGTACGGCGTTCTTGAAGGTACTCCTCACAACTACATCCATGGCTTCGTCGGCGGGAATATGGGCTTTGTCTCGCTGTCGCCCCGTGATCCGGTTTTCTGGGCCCACCACAATATGATTGAATGCTGCTGGGTGAATTGGAACATCATTCGCAATCACCCGAACACGAATGATGCGAAATGGCTCAACCTCACGTTCACGGAGTTTGTCGATCGCAAAGGGAACGCCGTGACCGTGAAGGTCTCTGATACGTTGCTCTACCCGCTTTTTCTCTATCGATACGAGGAGTGTTTCTCAGGGCCGCAGTCAATGGCCGAGATCGAGCGGCAGATGGACGTCCAGACGTTTCTGAAACGTGGTGCGCCGGTCAAGCTGGAGTTCCAAGATCAAGTGGAAGTTGAAGCGGTGGCGGAACTGGCGGTCAATCAGCCGTTCCATCGCACGCTTCGACTCCCGGCCGAAGTGATCCGGCAGATCGCCGGCGAGCGCCAGGACCGGCACCTGATCCTCACGATCGGTGACGTGACCCTGCCGACCCATTCCGATTTCTATGTCCGCGTCTTCGTGAGCCGTCCGGATGCCACACCGGAGACGCCGATTCACGATCCGCATTATGCGGGCAGCTTTGCGATCTTCAATGGGACGATGGAAGGAACCGAACGGTCGCATCGCGCGCAGTTCATCGTCGATGTGACGAAGACCGTTCGCCAGTTGGCGCTGACCAAGGCGGTCGAACCCGGCGAACTTGAGCTCACACTGATCCCGGTGCCGCAACCCAATCGGACAGTGCGAGAAGGCACGTTACGACTACGCCGTTTGGCACTCGGTGTGAGCTCACCACCCACGCTCTGAGCGAGAAGGCGCGTATGCCGAGGCACGAGCAGGGACGGAGCGGGACCCGGAGTCGGAGCCTAATCTGGACGCTGATTGTGCTGGCTGCCGCGGTGAGTTCAATGTCGGCATCGCGCGCGGAAGCGACGTGGATTCTGGATCACGGCCATCTTCAGGCGTCTATTCCCGTGACCGTCTCCGACTTAGCGGGCGATCCTACGCTGGTCATGGTGCCGGTAGCCGATGTGGCGAACGCCGGCGGCAAAGCGGTCACGATTCAGGGCATACTGAAGGTCATGAGCAGGTCTCAGCGCGACCCTGTGCGAGTCGTTCCGCTCGGGTCGTTCACGATTCTGCCCGAATCCGCCGGAGGTCGATACCTGCTTCCGCTTCCTCTGCCGGCATCCCGTATCCGCTCGGATCTGGACGGGTCGCCGGATCGCACAGCTTATCTCATACTGTCTCTGACAACCCTGTCCGGCACCTCACCACCCGAACACCTTCGCATTGCGCTGGAGGGGCCGAAATGGATTCGCGAATGAACCCGGGTGTATGGGAATGGATGCGGGGCTAGGGATGAGCCAGGCGAGGGCGAGGACCGTTCGCCGGCCAGCCCCCGCCTGAGCGCAACGGCGTTACTGCACGGACACGACGATGCGTCGCGCGCGATCCTTTGCCTCCTGTCGCCATGGTAATCGAACGCTCAGGAGGCCATGTTTGCAGGTCGCCTCCGCGCGAGTCGTGTCGATCCCATCCGGTAAGCCGATCGTGCGGTGAAATGCGGCGTACCGGCGGCCTCTGGTACCCCCGTTTCCTTCCCACCCTTCGTGCCGCTCATACCTGACATCGAGCAGGCTTTCACGGGCGGTCACGTCGAGATGGGACGGATCGAGGCCCGGCACCTCGATGCGGACGACGACGCCCTCCTCTGTCTCCTCCATGTCGACGCCGCCCCAGCCGCGAGAGCCAGCCCAATCGGTCTCGAACGGTGCAACGAGGAACCGATCGAACAGCCGGTTGATGTCGTCCCGGAGCGACAGGACCTCGTGCGTTTCAACGGGTTTGCGTTTCCACGGAATCATGTCTTTGAGTTTCGTCATCAGTTCCATAGCGTCTCCTGATGGACAGCGGGCCGAACGGCCGCCGCCGTCGGCACGTCGCCGCCGGCGGCGCAGCCGTCACTCACCCGCGATCATGATATGGCGAGGCTTCGCTGTCTCCGATTTTGGGAACGTGAAGGTCAGCATCCCGTGCGAATAGGTGGCCGAGATCGGCTCGCCCTTCACATAGGCCGGCAGCGAGAACGAGCACCGGAACGGCCCTTCGCGGACCTCGCGCATATGCCACGTGAGCCCGTCCGAGGGTTGGGCCTTCCGCTCGCCTTTCACAGACAGCATGCCACGCTCCACGACCGCCTCCACGTCCTTGGGTTCGATCCCGGGCAGTGCAAGCTGCACGTAGAAGTTGTTCTCGTCTTCGTACATGTTGCACTCCGGCGACCACGCCATCGACCAGGTGTTGACGGCGCGGATGGCGTCGTCCAAGAGGCGATCAATCTGGGTGTCAAAGGAATCGCGAATGACCGGTAAGAATTGACCGCTCATCAGCATACGTCACCCACCTCCTTTGTCGTTGTCGACTATTCTGCGAGACGGGAAGGACGGGCGCCCACCGGCAGGACTGCACCAGATAGCCGGCTCCCGTCCGTCCACCCGGAACAGTTTCGGTATTTGACATAACACTCAATCGGCGACGGTCAAGATTCGCGGCGAGGAAGGTCTGGTGAGGCAGACAGGCGGGGGCCCGGCGGGAGCCCCCGCATCGGCAATCAGCTCCGGGAAGGCCAGAAGCTTTTCGTCCACCGCTCTGCGAAGAAGCGAGAACATCACTCGCTCAGCGAACGAAACCACTGGCGCATAATGCTCGCCCCTTTCCGTTGGTGGTTCTGGCGACGCAGATAATCCGGCACGGCGCGGAGTCAAGGCGGCCGCTTTATAAGGTCAGGGGATTGCCGGGGAATTATGGGGAGATCTCGCGGAGGCGCTGCCTGATGATTCGTGCGACGAGGCCCTGTTGATTGGCTCCAAGCTTCAGAAACTGGACACCAAATTGGTTCGGCTCGCACCAGCGCACCTTGCCAGTCTCCACCCGTAGCCCTTCATCCGGCAAGAAGACATGCAGGCGAACGTAATCGCCCGGGATAAAGCTGCGCGGCGTGCGAATCGCGCAGCCAAAGAGGGACAGATTGGTGACCTCGCCTTCCGTCACGCGTCCGTTGGTCTCAAAGAGCACGGGACACTGACATCGGAACCGTAAATGGCGTAACTGCATCATGGGTCTCCACAGCTGACCAGGACCGTACGCGATTCGGATGGTGGCGCGCAATACGACCAAAGGCCGCACCCGCGTTATACGTATCATCACTCACATAATTTAACCATCTATTAATTTTCCTTCATTGAAGTAGGATTATGACCTACGTTATAGACAGTGCCCGACTAAGCCTTGGAGGACACGATGGATCATCTGATGCTCGACGCGCGGGGATACTGGCATAAAGGGACGGACGCCGATCTTGCGGCGCGCCTCGCGATACGGGCCGAACGTGATCGCTGGCAAAAGACGCTCGCGCGGTATCTCTCTGCCGACACCATCCGCATCGTGACGGAACTGGTTAAAGACGCGGCCAGCCAAGACGCCGTTAAGCCACTGTAAGCGGCCATCGTTCGTACTCGAGTGCCTGGGGGGCGGAGTCGCGAGATAAGAGCCGAGATGCACACCAGGGAACAGGAGTCAGCCCCATGAACCCAATGCTCGTAAAGACGTTCGATAACACGATCCAGCGTGACGAGTTCTTGCGAAGGCAATGTCCGAACCGCATGGTGATTGAAGAAATGCCCGGCTATTTTCGGTTGCCCGACGGTCTCGTCGTGCACGTCTCCGACACGGTCGTGGTGTTCCTGAAATAGGAGCATGGCGCTCTTCCGGACCTTGGCCCTGACGTTCCTCTTGGGTGTGACGCTCACGAGCACCCGCGCCGCGGGCGCCGCCGATTTCCAACTCGGGGTCCACGCGTACCAGCGTGGCGACTACATCACCGCGCTTGCCGAATTCTGGCCACTCGCCGTCGACGGCAACTCTGCCGCTCAGTTCAACCTTGGGGTCATGTATTGGAAAGGCCTCGGGGTCCCGCAGGATCACCTGATGGCGCTGTCATGGTACCGCCGGGCCGCGGCGCAGGGCTTTGCCGAAGCGCAGTGCAATATCGGCGTGATGTACCACAAAGGACAAGGCGTCGTGCGAATGGAGACCGAGGCGGTCCGATGGTATGAGTCGGCCGCCCACGGGGGCCTCCCGGAGTGTCAAACCAATTTAGGGCTCATGTACTACGAGGGGGTTGGTGTGCGGCAAGACCTCATGAAGGCCAGGTATTGGTACCGGCAGGCGGCCGAGCAGGATTACGTGCCGGCGCAACTCTATCTCGCCCAAATGTTGGCCGAAGGGCAAGGCGGCGCACGCGACGACATCGAAGCCCTCATGTGGTGCATCCTTTCGTCGGATGCCGAAGATGCAGAGGCCCAGCGGGCGCGCATGCTGTCGCGGATGAACGCGGACGACGTGCGAGAGGCCGAACGACGCGCCGCCGCATGGCGGCGCGCGCATCCATCGCAGGCCGTGCACCAGTAAGGTACCGAGGGGCCGCCACTCGGTAAGCGTCACGAATTCGGCTGGCCCACCGCCGGCGCCCTTAGAACGAGCGTTGTGCTTCCTCCCGCGCTCTTGCGGCGCGTTCCTGCCACTTCGTGATTTCGGGATGAACCTGGACGTCTCGTTCCAAATTGTGTAGGCCGCGCGGTTCGACGAGGTACGTGTACTCGCGTATCTCGCGTGCGCTCTCCGGCGAAATGCCGCCTTCCCGGGCGTCGAGCTTATCGATGAATCGGTTCATCGTCTGGTACTGGCCGATCCAGTCGCCTTTGAGACGCGCTTCCTTGGCATTCCGCAATTCTTCGAAATACGGACCATAATCGCTTTGACGGTTCAGCGACTGCTGCATCATCACGTATTGCGTTATCTTGTCGATCCACAGCCCGGATGAGGCCGAGCCAGGCCCGACGGTCGTATTGGTGATGCTCGTGACGCCTGGTTGAGCCGTCGAGCGGGTCGGTTGTTGTGAGGCATACTGCTGTTCCGCGCACGCCGTAATGAGTACTGTGCACGCGACGATGAGAGAGAGCTGGCCTTTCATCGCACACCTCCTTCGTTCCTTCTATCCTCTGCGATGGGCACATCAATGGGTATCGGCAGAGCGAGCAGGAGGCTGCGCCATTTTCACCTACTGACACACCCTATCGGCTTTCAGGGACACGACAGCGGACAAATCGGCGTACGATTGCCGGCGAGCGATACCGCACGACACATACAAAAGAATCCAAAAAAAGGATTCGTCAGGGGGAGGAAGCCCGGTGCGTTACAGGAGGAGGGTGAACGTCGAGACGGTGGCGCCAAGTCTAGGGATGACCTCGCGGAGCGCACCATTTCCGGTGTCCGGGGGCATGGCCGCTGGATAACTCTGGCGCATCACAGAGGAGGGTGAACCTCTGATGTCACTCGCGCCAAACTACGCGTAGCGGTCTTCTTGCCAGGGAAGAGCGGTGTTGGAATAGCCGCGAACTTCCCAATAGCCCTTGCGATCGTGATCGAGGAAGCTGATCTCCTTGACCCACTTGGCGCCTTTCCACGCATATCGTTTCGGGACGATGACACGCAGTGGCCCGCCGTGTTCGCGTGTCAGCGGCTGCTCGTTCCACCGGTGTGCAAGCAACACGTCGTCATCGTCGCACGCCTCGATCGGCAAGTTGGTGGAATAGCCGTCGTAGGAGGTGAAGAAGACATAGCGGGCTTGGGATTGGGGCTCGACGACCGAGAGGAGGTGACGAAACGCGACGCCTTCCCAGTGATTATCGAACGTGCTCCACGTCGTGACGCAGTGAAAGTCCGAGACGCTTTTGATGTGCGGCTGAGCGAGCAACGTCTCCCACGTCCAGGTGAGCGGATGTGCCACGAGTCCCGTAATCGAGAGCGTCCATTCCTCGAGACGGATGTCGGGATGGATGCCGAGATCGAGGACCGGCCATCCTTTGGTCAGGTGTTGACCCGGCGGTAGGCGCGCGCCACGGGGCCGCAGGTCCTGGATCACCCCTTCTTCCACCGACATGCCACGGCGCGATCGCGCCCATTCCTGTTTCTTGGCGATTAGCTTTTCGTTCGGCTCATTTGTATCCATGAATATCCTCGTATCGCAGGCAGTCGCGACGTTTCTTCAACCGAGGTCCTTCGGCGATCGAGCGGCGAGTGAGCGTGGTCAACACCCGCTGACCACGGCTCATCCTTCCACAGAGTCTGTGCAGAGTCCGTTCAGGGACCCCCGGCGCGAGCGCGTACAGTGTGCCGATTGGAGTCATCAGCCGGTAGGAGGAACGGCCGGCAGTTCAGGTGAACTGCATCACCCGTATACCCCCGAAATGATCGTTTGAGGTCTTGTCAGTGCGTCTCGCGGCCGTGCCGGCTTCCCTCGATTCCGTTCGCGCCGGCCCGTTGCTCCGGAACGGTAAACCGCATGACACCGAGGTGTGTGAGGTCATTGACCTTCCATCCGACGTGGATGTTGACTTTGTACCGCCCGGGTTTCCAGCCGCCCTCCGGAGGATCGAGTTTCACATACCCGCTTTCATCTTCAAGCGCCATGAGCATGGCGTCCTGAGCGAGCTGCTTCTGAGGATCCAAGCCAGGCACATTTTCGGGGAAACAGACGCCAAAGACTTGATACGGCTCGTAATGCTGATGGACTTGGAAGACGACGAACACCGAATCGTCTGGAGCAAAAACATCGGTAGGATCGACCGGAACGATTTCATGGCTTCGGCGGAAGCCCAATTCCTCTTCAAAGCCGGTAGCGAGCAAGATTTGGCGAAACAGACCTTCAGGCGGGGCATTGAAGTCGTATGGCTTGACGTCTTCTTGGCGATTTTGAAACTGGTCCATCGGCACGTTGGGTGTGATCGGAAGATCTTCCGCCCACCCGGAGACGGGGAGACAGGTAAGCAGACTAAGCACGGCGCCCAGGACGAACCGTCGTTCCATAACTGACATTGATACACGCCGGCCTGGAGACGTGTCAACGAGGCGCGTGGGGAGACGAATAAGTCGCCTCACGGTTGCCTGCCGGCGCGAGATGGTGAGCGCCCAGTGTCTTGTGCGAGGCGAGGAATACCTCGCTCATGTTTGCGCACGGGCGCGACGGTGAGGTCAGGTGTCTCGGAAGGTGGCGGCCTTGGTTGCAGGTGGTTTGGCCCATTTGTTACACTTTCTCGATCATGTTAACGGCGGTGACGAACCCGGACGCTCTGCCGCAGTTGATGGGTGAATTTCGCCCGGTTGATGAGTGGCAGGCGCACATCAATGACATCTTTTACGCCCTTCGCGGTGGCCGGCTGAGGGACTTCTATCAGACCTTTGCCGCCGCCGACTTTCGCCTCGGTCACGCGTTGGCGGCTGATTACTATGAACGTGTGCTGAAGCGTGAAAACGTTCGAAGTACGAAGTTCGAAGTTCCAAGGTCCAATCCTCAGTCCCAACCCTCGAACGTCGAACGTCGTACCTCAAACCTGATCATCCTTGAGCTTGGCTGCGGCAACGGCAATCTGGCGGCCACGTTCCTGACGCATCTGCAATCGCTCGACAAGGATGGCCGTGTCTATCCACGTGTCCGGTATGTCCTCGTCGAGAAGCAGCCAGCGACGTTGGCTGCTGCGTTGCAGCATCCCGATCTCGTGCCGCATCGCGAACGCATCGAGCCGCTCTGTGCTGATGCGCAACAGTTGGGCGGCCTCAAGGATCGTTCCGTTGATCGGATCATCTGCAACGAACTGTGGAACGATCTGCCGACCAAGCTCATGCTACGGGACGCGAGCGACCTGCACGAAGAGTTCATCCGGCCGAACCTCAGCGAGACGCGCTACGTCGAGATTGCTGATTGGTCGGCATTCATCCGCGCGTTCGAGACCAAGGACATCACGGCGTTGGCGGCGTTCCCGCCGTTTCTCGAAGATATCGTATGGGAGCGGGAATACCGGAAATCGGATGGTGCGGCGATCCCCTTCCGCAAGACGGTGGCCGACTTTCTCAAACGCATCGATGAAAAGGTGCTCGTGCCCGTCAATCTCGGAGCCTTCGCTACGTTGAAGGAAGCCAAGCGGTTGCTGGCGCCGGATGCCATCGGCTTGAGCGCGTTCGACGCGGGGACCGCGGACATGAAGATGCTCAATGACCCGGATAAGCCCTGCTACGGGCAGTTCGGGGGCCAATACAGTTTCATGATTAATTTCGCCTTGACCGAGGCGGGGGCCCGGCACCTCGGCTTTAAGAGCGTCGAGTTCGAGGCGCAGAAGGAGTTCGTTGGGCAGAGTCTACGGACGAACGTGACGAGCCTGATGGATCTGCTGGCAACCCACCCGTCTTCTCCCAACTTGAAGGGATGGGAGCAGGATCGGCTGATGCTCCAAACCATTCGTGCACTGAATGAAACTTACGAAAGTCCGTACCGCCGTGCACTCGACTTCCCGCTGTCCAAAGATACGCCGGCCGAGGAGCGGGAGGCATTGAAAGGCATTCTCCTCTCGTTGAAGCCCAACGGCGTCCCGGATACCGTTGCGTATTTGACTGAAGAAGAGGTGTTGGCCGCAGAGCGCGACCTGGAAGCGATCGGCTACGACCCGGATCTCATGAAGTCGGCTCTCTTGGCACCGGCCAACGCGGTCGATTATTACCATCAATCGTTCCGTCCGTAGGCTTTTCAAGGTCACGCTCTCCGAACCGCACGTATTACAACTATTTCTTGACAGCCTCTACCATTTTTAGTACGGTGCACTGAATTTCGTATGTTTCTACGCCTTTCGACGTACTTCGAAAGGCGAGAGCCGCTGCGAGAAGGACAAGAGGGTTACCATGTTTGGGTCATTTGGGTGGATGGAACTGCTGCTGATCTTGATCATCGTGTTGATCATTTTCGGCGCGGGCAAGATTCCGCAACTTGGCGAAGGACTCGGGAAGGCGATCAAAGGATTTAAGAAGTCCGTGAATGAGCCTGAGGCCGTCGATGTGACGCCCGTTCAAGAGCAGATCGCGCAAAACCAGCAACTCCCGCCGGGGCAACAGCCCGTGGGGAATCAGCAAGCGCAACCGCAAGCCGCACCGGTCGAGCAGCCCAAGCACGGATGACGCAAGGGACAAGGCGAGATCACCATGTTTGGTTTAGGTGCGGGAGAAATTCTCATCATTCTGGTCATCGCGTTTTTGCTGTTCGGCCCGAAACAACTCCCCGAGATCGGCCGCCAAGTCGGCAAGGCCGTCAAGGGCTTCAAGGAAACCGCGGACGATCTGCGGAAATCGGTCGAGCCGGAGCTGAACCTCATTCAGCAGGAAGTCAAAATGGTCGAGCAGGATTTCCAAGCCTCGATGAAGGACGCCGAGCAGGAAATCGAAAACATCACGAAAGGCCAGGAGGCCGCTGCAGATCAGGGAGCGCCGAAGGCTTAGATTTTTTTTGGCGCTATACTGAATATATTTATTGTACTAAGCCGGCGGGATGTTCAAAAAGGCCTTCCAGCGAGGCCGCAGCGAATGAGGAGGCGAGGCGTACTCTTGTTTGTACGTTGAGCATCCGAGTGATGCGAGAACGAAGCTGGAGGTCTTTTTCAACATCCTGCTGACTGAGGATCTGAAAGGGGGTGACGCTCACGTCACACACGACCCGGATCAGGCAGGCACACCCGATCCGGTCAATACATTAGATCAATCGCCTTTTCTATAGTGGAAGCAGTTGGAGTCACACAGTCGCCGGCCGTGCAGGCACGCAGTCGGACGAGCATCCAACTTAACAGGAGGAACGCTATGGGAAGCAATCAAGGTCGGAGCGGGTGGGTTTCCCACTCGATCGCCTTTGCGGCGGCCACGCTGGTCGCCGGACTTCAGTTGTTCGCAACAGCCGCCTTCGCCAATTACGAACTCCCCCCCGGCGAACGCATCACGAATCTCCCCGCCATCCCGCGTAACATGCCGCAGAAGGAAGCGTACGAATCCTACGATCCGGTCATCGGCCGGAACTTCGACCTGAAGAACCTCTGGATCCGCGGCGACATGCGCATCCGGCCGGAGTGGCGGAACGGCGTCTGCTTCGGCGGATCGCCATTGACCAACATCGGCTCCTGTAATAGTGCGGTCGGTGGAAGAACTTCGGGACCGGGGGCGAACAATACCTTCATCCAACAGTGGGCCCGGTTGGGCATTGGTTACGATTTGTCGCCGGATGTGAATTTTTACGTTGAGATGATTTACTCTCACGATTGGGGTACAACTGCGAATCCAGCAAATCCAGGCCAAGCTGGTGGGCCAGCGTTAAACAACAATTGCGGTCAGAACCAGCCGAACGGTGCAGGTGGATGTAATCTTGGCGTCCGCGCTGCATATGTCTTGGTGCGCAATCTCGGTGACGTTCAAGGTTTGAGTGTCAAGGCCGGACGGCAGTATCTCGTGTTCGGCAATCACTCCTTGCTCGGTCACTTCGACTGGGCGAACACCGGCTTCTCCCATGACGGTGTCATGTTCAATTACACCTACAACGCGCTCGGGCTGCAAAAACACTTGGAGTCCTGGATAGGATGGTTCCGTGAAGCCGATCTGAACATCGGGGAAGCGTTTTCGACCGGCAGCTTTAATAACTGTTCTACCAGTACTGCGGGATGCCAATCGAAGAACGCCGCGAACATGATCGTGGTGTACAATCAGATCAAGTCCATTCCAGGGATGCTGATCGAGCCGCACTACATCATGTGGAGCAGTGGCGAACCTGCTGTGGCGGGCGCAGCTGGCCTTGGTTCAGGATTAAACGCAGTGTCAAATGTGGGCGTCTGGGTGCCGAAATCTGCGCAGCAGATTCGGCATACCATCGGAAACCGGCTTGAAGTGCGTAAGGGGAATTTTGATTTTATCAATGAGTTGGAATACCAGTTCGGGAGCATGGCGTCAGGTCAAAGCGCCGGCACTCAGGACCCGAACCAGCGGAATCTGCACATCAACGCGTGGGCGACCCGCAACTGGTTGGGCTATACGGTCTATCAATCCAAGTGGAAACCCCGGTTCGCGGTCGGATTCGATTATGCGTCCGGCGATGGTAATGCAAATTGTAATGCTCCGGTTGCTGCCGGATCGGGAGGAGCAAACTATCGCTGTACCTCAGCGAACACCTTCGAGAATCTGTACCCGACCAATCACATCCATATGGGCTACATGGACGTGATGGCGTGGAAGAACATGCTGACGCCGTCGGCGAACATTCAGTTGCGGCCGAGCGAACGCGATCACTTTGAGATCTGGTACAACAACTTCAACCTGGCGAACGCGCGGGACAACTGGTACCGCGCCTCGCAGACCGTCTATGTCTTCTCGAATCCCAACAACACTGCGAAGCACATCGGTGACGAAGTGGACTTCACCTGGACGCGGATGTTCGCGGACGGGAAGGTGGCCTTGCAAGGGACCTATGGCTATATGTGGACCGGTGATTACATTCGTCAGAACCTCGGACGAGATTCGAATCAGCAGTGGGCCTACGTATCGCTCTGGGTCAACTTCTAGGCTACAGAAAGGAGACGCCGTATGATGAACACGAAAGCACTTCTGGCTGTCGCGGCGGTGTTCGGCCTGATGAGCCTGCCGCCGGCCGCACAGGCCCAGGTCAGTGATGCGATTTCGCTGACCAACCAAGCGATCGTCGAATTGACGGACGCGCCGGGTCTCGGCGCGCGGACGACGGTCGACCCCAATAAGCGCTGGGGGTCCGACATTGGGCAGATCGCGAAGGCGACCACGTTGTTGCAGGAAGCCCTCGGCAAGGCACGCGGCAGCGCGAATGCAACAGCCGTGCGGCTCTTGGAGGAGGCCTCAGCGTATGGGAAAGCCAAGCTTCACAAGGAAGCGAGACTTTCCGCGCAGGGCGCGCTCTATCATCTGTGCCAGGCCGGTGGCGGCGGTGAAGGCTGCGACAAGGTGCCCAAGTTCGGCAGCTACGTCGCGCCGTGAAGAAGGAGTAAAGGGGTAAGGAAGGACCCGAAGCCCCGAGCCCGAAGAAAGAGAATCCCCGCTGGGGCGCAATCCCAGCGGGGATTTTTTTTCGGCCTTGATGGTATAGTGGCGCCAGCAAACAGGTAATGGCAGCTCAGTTGAGATGGGAAGAACTGTTGATTTCGTGGTGATTCTAGATGATGGCGTTAGGAAAAGACATTACCACCAAGCAACCCACGGGCGAATCAGTCGGTTTATGGTTCAGCTAGAGGTTTATCTGGGGAGGGAGTGGAAAACAATTGTACGATACGATTCAGCCCATGGTTTTGCTCACAAAGATCTTTTTGATCGGAAAGGTAATCAGAAGAAGGTCCCAATAGAGCTGACGTTTGAGAGTGCATTGTCCTTTGGCGACTGGGACATTAATACAAACTGGCAGGCATATGTCGAAGCGTTTGCAAGTGGGGAGGAACCCAATGACTGAGTATAGCCGTTTCGCAGCCATGCTTGGCACAGAATTTCACCGGTATCTCATACAGCATCCAGCAAAAGCCAAGGATATTCCTCGCAATGCGCTCATTATTTTTCAGGTTGAAGGGGAAGACGCATTCAACAAATGGAGTAAAGAAATAGGATTGAAAAATCGGGAACAGGATCAGCCTGTCGTCTATATTTCCATTAAACGGTTTAGGGAAGAGTCAGCTCTTAACATTGTGAAAATTACAAGCATGGTTGCTTGAATCTCCATACCCCTACCCCTTTATCCCATTACCCCGTTCGCGTATACTCCCGCTCCGACATGCTGCACTTGCCGTTTGGTAGCCCGCCGCCCGACCTGCTTGCGCATCTCCGTCGCCAGTTTGGATTCGAGGACTTTCGACAGGGTCAGCGAGACGTGATCGAGTCGACGCTGGCCGGTCGCGACGTCTTGGGCGTCATGCCGACCGGGCAGGGGAAATCCCTCTGCTTTCAATTTCCGGCCACGCTGAGCACCGGTTTGACCGTCGTGGTCTCGCCGCTGATTGCCTTGATGAAGGACCAGGTTGACACCCTTCGCGCGCGCGGCGTCGCCGCCGCCGGGATGCACTCCGGTCTCACGCCGCACGAGCGGGATCGGCTGCTTCAGGAACTGAAACTCGGACGGCTCCGTCTCCTGTACCTCGCACCGGAACGCATGCAGCATCCCTGGTTCATTCAGCAACTCCGGCGTGCCGGGGTGTGTCTGCTGGTGGTCGACGAGGCACACTGCATTTCGCACTGGGGTCACGACTTCAGACCGGACTACCTCCGCTTGGGAGAGCTGCGTGCCCACCTCGATCTTCCGCCGTGCCTTGCGCTGACCGCGACGGCGACGCCAACAGTCCAACGTGACATCATTGAGAAACTTCAGCTCCGTAACCCTCTCACGGTCATCACCGGGTTTCGTCGGCCCACCTTGCGTTTCGCCGTTCAGCTGTGTGCCGGGAAGGACGACAAGCGACGATGGCTCGAGCGCGCGATTGCCGACGCGCAGGATGGCAGTGCCATCGTCTATTGCGCGACCAGACGGCAGGTCGAGGATGTGGCGACGGCGCTTCGTGCCCGTACCGATGCCGTGGGGTACTATCACGCCGGCCTTGCCGATGAGCTGCGCCGAAAGATCCACGATGATTTTCGCTCGGGCGCCCTCCGGATTTTGGTTGCGACGAATGCCTTCGGCATGGGCATCGATAAGCCCGATATCCGCCTCGTGGTCCACTATGACGTGCCGGGCAGTCTCGAGGCGTACTATCAAGAAGCCGGCCGCGCGGGGCGTGATGGGAATCCGGCCACCTGTCTGCTGCTCTTCAGCCACACGGACGTGGGGCTCCAGGAGTTCTTCATTCAAAAGATGGCCGGAGAGCCCGGACAGTCGGATGTCGATGTTCAGCAGCGACAAGAGGTGTGTCGGATCCTGCTGCGACACATGGTCGATTACGCCTATGCCACGCAGTGCCGACAACAGGTTGTGCTCGAATATTTCGGCGACGTTCAGGAGAGCCGCTTGGGGGCGTGCGGCGTCTGCGACCGCTGTCTCTCTAAATCATCCGTCAGGGAATCCGATCCCTCGGCGCTCGATCAGGCCCGAACGATCGTGGCGGCGGTCTCACGTTTCAATGGTCGGTTCGGCGCGAACCGCATTGCCGACTTGCTCTATGGCAGCGCTTCGAAAAGCGTCACCGGTATCGGCCTTCACGTGAACGAGGCACACGGCCGGCTGCGGGCCCTCGGCCGATCACGCATCAATGGGATGATCCGGCGATTGGTGGAAGCAGGGTATCTGCGGGTCGACGGGCTCGAGTTCCCCGTATTGGAGATCACGGCGAGGGGAGTCGGGCTGTTGCAAGGCAGCGAAGCGCTGGAATGGACGACAGAGGACATCGCGACCGGGAAGCCTGCGACGGGCGGACGAGCCAAACCGGACTTGGTCCACTACGCCGACCCCGATGTGTATGAGAGGCTCCGCCAGTGGCGTCGGGCACTCGCCGGTGAAGAAGGCGTGGCGCCTTTCGTCATCTTTCATGATAAGACGCTTCGAGCGATTGCCGCGATCCGTCCCGCTTCGATGGACGCGCTGGAAGCTATCCCCGGCATCGGTCCCGCGAAGCGTGAGCGTTACGGAAAGCAACTGTTGCAGATGATCGAACAAGCGCGCGAGCCAGCCGCGAACGACTAGTCGTTCTCTCGTTCTCAACCCCGTGCTGAAAGCAAGCTAGTCGGGTAACGGACCGGCTTTTGCGAAGAGGGTCTTCAACTCGGCGTAGGATTGGGCCACAGGATACTGTGGGAATTCTTTGGCGATCGCAGCGGGTGGGCGAAACAGGACACCGGCATCCGCTTCGGCCAACATAGAGGTGTCGTTGTAGGAATCGCCGGTTGCCAGGATCCGAAAACGCAGCGTCTTCAGCGCAATGACGGATTGCCGCTTCTGATCAGGCTGGCGCAAGTGATAGTTGACGATCCGACCCGTCGCATCCACTTCCAAACGATTGCAGAACAAGGTTGGGTATCCAAGTTGACGCATCAGTGGCAGCGCAAACTCAGAGAACGTATCGGAGAGAATGATCGCCTGGCATCGTTCGCGTAACCAACCCAGGAAGTCGGCCGCACCTTGGAGCGGCGTCATGGTCCCAATGACGGCCTGGATGTCCGGCAAGCGCAGGCCGTGTTGATCGAGAATCTTCAACCGCCGCCGCATCAGTACATCATAGTCGGGAATGTCTCGTGTCGTCAGCCTCAACTCGGGGATGCCGGTCCGTTCGGCGACATTGATCCAGATCTCGGGCACCAGGACCCCTTCGAGATCAAGACACGCCAAGATGGGAGCGCTCATGTCGATTGACTCCTCGGTGATGGTGGTCCCCGATGCCCGCCTGCGACAGTTTCGACCCGCCGCATGATAGCGCAGGATCAAGAAGCGGGACAACGAAAATAGACAAAAGCTGAAGTGTGATCAGGTCAGTGGCGGCCGGGTGTCTCGGTCGACGTCGACTGGCGCGAAGCAAATTCGTATTCCAACAGACGAGCCACCTGCCCCAATGCCTGCTCCAGCAGCTCCGGTCCTTTCCACGCCGGGGACTGCGACTGCTCTTCGGCATGGCGCCGGGCCCATTCGACGGCCAACGGTAATGGAATCAGCCGGGGCCCCTCCTTCCTGATCTCTCCCCACAACAGCCCCAAGGCTGTGCCGATTCTCGCCGGGACAGGGACAGGTTCGACGGGCTGACTCATGAGATCGTCGCAAAGCTCTGCAGGACTCGTGACCAGCAATTCCCGGCAGGCCGCCGGCCGGTGCTCGTACAGCGAGCAGGATTCATTTTCAAGAAACGGACAGGGGAGGCGCAGTCCATAATAGGCGTGGTTGAGCGGCTCCAACTCTTCATCGCTCATGGGTGACTCTGCATCGGCGACGGTCTGGAGCCGAGCCAAGAGACCAGCTTCGTCAAGGCGGTTACGTGCCTCGGACAGCTTGCGCTCGAGCCGCTCTCTCTCCTCTGAAGGCAACCGCTCGATCGCCTCGAGGAGTGAAAAGGCCTCCGGCGCGGAGACCGGGACGAGCATGCGACAGCAGGCGGCGCAGCCTTGACGGCACGAGATGACAGCTCCGGCTTCCCGCGCCCGCTGGACTTCCAGGGCCTGCGCTTCCTCTCCTAACCGCCGGAGCAACGGCACGATCGAGGCGATCGGGACGAACCCGCTCGGCACGTCGACCGATGCTCGTAATGCGCCGGCCGGCGTGTTGAGTTCGAGATGGAACTGCTCAGATTGGGGGCTAGCCGTCATGTCTTCCGAACGGTGAAAGCCGATCATAGGAAACGGCAAGGAGAGGCGTCAAGCCAACCCGAGGCGGTCCTTGACTTGCGAGGCCCTCCGCGCTCAACGATAATAATGACCGATGTCGGGGGAACGCAAATTGAGCGGCCATGTCATCGGCCTGCTGAAGGAGTACATGCAGGACCTCGTCGAGCAGGCTCGGCAGGAAGCGCAGACTCAGCAGTCGTTCGGCTTTGCGCCGGCGTCGTACCGGCCCGATCAAGCCATCAGTGATCTCCTCGCAATCCTCGACGACCGCATTGAATCCGAAGGCGTCCAGGTCGGTCTGCCGGAAGATTTCCTGCATCACATGTGGATGCTGTGCAATGAAGCTCAGGTCCACCTTTCCGAACACCTCTGGCTTGAGTCGAATGTGAATGGCGAGGTGAGTTCCAAGGCACAAACGCGCGAACGGACGTATCGAGCCTTGCTCGCCTACCTCGACGGGCAGACGTAGGCAGTCCGGAGCCTTTGGGGCGCCCGACTACGCCTTGCCAAGGAAAGCGTAGACCCACATACCGACTCGCTCGTTAATGGCGATGGTGCTCCGCTCGAACGCTTCCACGCTCGGAAGGAGATGGAACGGCAATTCCCATGATTGATCCGGCCAGTTTCGCATGAGGTAGCCGCACGGCGCCGCCGTCACCACCACGCCTTGCTTCTTGAACAGCGCCATCGCCCGTGGGATGTGGCTCGCGGAGGTCACGAGCACGATCGGCTGCGTGCCGACCAGCCGCTTCATCTCTACCGCGCTCTCGTACGTTGTTCGTGATTGCGCTTCGGTCTCGATCGCCTCCGGTGGGACGCCAAGGGCCACCGCGAGCCGTTTCATTTCCAGGGCCTCTTTCGGACCTTCTCCAATCACCTTCGCATCACCGGCCGAAAAAATTAGCCGGTCAGAGACATGGCGGGTAAAGAGATCCAAGCCACACAGCAGGCGCTCGATCGACACGGCGTTCGGCGTGCTGTGCGGTCGCAGCGATCCCTTTTCGTTGACGCCTCCGCCGAGGACCACGATCGCATAAGCCCGCCTCTGCTGCAGAGACGCCAACGGCGGGTACTGCGCTTCGAGCGGGCCAAGCAAGAGGCTGGCGACGATTGGGTTTCCAAGGAGCCAGGCAAGAAGGAGGAGAGCCAAGACGATCAGGCGCGGGCCGAGCAACCGTTGGCCCGCCCGAGGGCGCCAGAGCATGAGAAGCAGCACTCCCAGCAAAAGCGCAAGCCAGGTGAACGGGTAGACGAGGTATTTGGCAAGCTTGTACAGTCCGTACCCGAACGGAGAGAGGTCCATCAGGGCTCCCATCGTTGTTGAGGTCGATGCACATCTCACGTAGGATGCGACCTACGCACGAAGCCGCGCGAGGATACACGGCACCGTAGCGTAAGACAAGTCGAGGGAGTATGGCCAAGCGCTATTGGCTGATGAAGTCTGAGCCCAACACGTTTTCGATTCACGATTTGGCGTGCGCCCCGAAGCAGACCACGTGTTGGGATGGCGTCCGCAACTATCAGGCGAGAAAGCTCATACGCGACATGGCCGTCGGCGATCAGGTCTTGTTCTACCACAGCAATGCCGATCCCCCGGCGGTCGTCGGCATCGCAGAGGTCGTTCGACCCGCCTACCCTGATTCCACCGCCTTTGATCCCCATGACCTGCACTACGATCCGAAGAGTACGCGGGACAAGCCGATCTGGGACATGGTCGATATCCGGCTCGTGAAAATATTCGAGCGCCCCCTCTCGCTTGATCGGCTACGGAAAGAGCGTGCGCTCAAGGGAATGGAGTTGCTGCGCAAAGGGTCGCGCTTATCGGTACAACCGGTTCGGCCCGAGGAATGGGCCGCCGTCCTCGCACTCGCGCGCGAGGAGTAAGGTCATCGAATTGCGTAGATTTACCACTTTTCGGCGTCCGCGACTTGTCGTAATCTATATGCCTACACTATTAAGGCTAGGTGATCGCCATGAAGCTCTGGCGCCGACCTTTCAGTTCGTTCCTGTTCGTGGTGACTGTTCTCGCCGGCTGTGCCAAAGGCCCCGCCTACTATGAGCAGTATCAACTCAAGCAGTTGACCGTGGTCCTCCTCGATCAACAAAGCTTGCGTGAACGGTATGAATCCCTCTATGGCAAGCCCGCGCTCATGCTCGAAGCCGACGGACAAGGGGAGACGGTCAAGACCGTCAAAGGCTTCTTCGACTACCGCACCAATACCATCTACTGCTCCAAGATGGATTTCACCGTCTGCGGCCACGAGCTGCACCATGCGATGATCGGCCGCTTTCACTCTGAATAGAGGAAACGCTCGAACCGCTCCACGCCTGCCGTCCGACGCGCGAGTCCCTGCCTACCGTCCTATTTCCTGAAGGGGCTGGTCCGTGATGTGAATCGGGCCGCGGGGATTTGCGTCGAGACGATTGGTCGTGGCGAGTTGTTCGGGAGGCGGTGTCGTCGTACAGTCCGTGGTAAGGACCGCTCCCCAGTGCCAGTTGTCTTGGCAGATGTTGTTCAACAGGAGTGCATGCGCCTGATAGAAAAGCAGGATGCCGCTCAGGAGGTTCTCTCGACACAGATTATGAACGAGATCGGGAGAGGTGCCGGGGTCACGCACGGCGATCCCGAAATGGTGATTCGCATAGCAGAGATTCTGCGCGAGATATGGACGTGAGCCGGCGAAGGCAAAAATGCCCGACTCACGGTTGTGGCAAACTTCATTATCGATCAATGTGGGTCGGCACTCCGGCCCATAGATCACAATGCCGGACAGGATGCCGTCACGCGCCCGACAAGCGGTGATGGTGCAGGAGGCATCGAGAATGTTGATCGCCGAATGCTGATCGCTGCCGATATAGCGAAAGGTGATGCCGGCGATCCGCCCGCCCGGTGTGCGTTGCAGATAGAGGGGACCGCCTCGGCGGCTGAAGATTTCGACATGGTCGCGTCCGGCTCCGATCATCAGCACCGGCCGCTCACTCACAAACACCTTGTCTTCGTAGCGTCCCGGACGCACGAAGATTTGATCCTCGGGACCTGCGTCTTTCAGCGCGTCACTGGGACGAGCGTAGGCGGCCGGATCATCGGCATCGACGATCAACGTTCGACCACCGGCGGCGTTGGGTGGCGGCTCTTGCAGTGGAATCGGTCGATCGGCGCGAGTCGGCGAATCAGACCCAGGAGCGGGCACGAACGGCAGCGGCTCCGACATCGGCACCTCGTGAAGCGAGCCACATTATTTCGAGCGGATCAACGGGAAGTCAAGGATGCACGGAATGATCGGAGTGCGACTGTGACAGCAGAGGACGGTCTGTGAGCGCCTGATAGGCTTCGCTGACCGAGGATACCGGGGAGACCTGCATCAAAAACGGCGTGCGCCAATCCGAGTCGGCCACATCGAGTTCCTCGGGAATCACCACTCGGCGGAGATGGGCCTCACTCGCAGCCGCAACCTTGAGTGGCACCGAGCCGACGGGAATGATCCGACCGTCCGGCCCCACCGCGCCGGTGATCACGCGGTCCGAGGGAATCGCATCACCATTGGCCAGCGCCAAAACACTGATGCCCACCATCGCCGAGAGGCTTTCGCCATAAATCGTCACACCGGGATAGGGAACGGCGAGCACGACCGTCCAGGAATCGGTCTCCATCCCGGCCGCGCGAGCAGCTCGGTAAATCGCTTGCTGCACCGCCGTCTGCGCCATGCGTGAAAACCGCCCGGGGCCAGGCCTGAATTGAACAGCCAATCCCGTGCGGTCGTCACGTTCCTCAAATGTAAGAATCAGATTTGCGACCGTCCCGACGGGCTTCTTCTCCATCGTGACGCCGAGGATGGGAATCAATTGCTCTCGACGGGCCGTCTTGGCATCAGTGGCGAGCGGCAGTGAGAGGAAAAGCGTAACAGCGATAATGGCACAGATTGCCTTGCCGCGACCGTTGATTAGCCGCCGAATCACCATAGGCTCATCCTACATCTCCTCCCCTCGTCCTGAGAGTCGGTTGTCGTGCCCAGAGTGACTTCCGCAACACCTACGCTGATCAGTCCTCCTTGTTTCACTCCATAATAGCAGGTCTGCCCCAAATTGCACGCATCGTGGCGCGCGCTGCACGGACGGGGTTGTCGCCGCCGGACAGCCGGGCACTGCCCTTGAGTGTGTTTGGCAGAGTGTGGCGATCCGAGGCATTGCCACATCGAGCATGCAATCACGCCGACTGCGCGGCCAGCGTCTTGACCATCGCGAACGAATCTTCTATTAATCGAATACTACCCGTGGCCGATGAAACATACGCGTCTCCGTACAAGTCCCTTTCCCGTCCTTATGGCGATGGTGCTGATCGGCGCCATTTTCTTGCTCGACCTCTCTGCACCCGAAGGACTGGCCACCGGCGTGCTCTATATTGCTCCCGTCGCACTCGTGGCTTTGTGGTCGCCGCCGACGCACTACTCGCTCGTGGTCGTCTTTGCGACAGCCTGTAGTATTCTGACCATCGCCCGCTTCGTCTATTTCTCGACCGAAATGCTGGCTTGGTCGTCGGTGAGCAATCACTTGCTGGTGGTCGGCGCGCTCTGGATTCTTGTCCTTCTGTCGCTACTCCGGAAACGCATGGAACAGCAATCCCAGTGGATCGATCTGATGCCTCGACTGTGATGCGGTCTCGGTTTTCATGCAGACGGACCGCTTGTCTATCCCCGGACAATCCGTCATCCGGCCATTTCCGCTCTATTGACGGGCACTTCGTCGATTGTGCCGCGCTCTCCAACGGCGCAATGTGCGCCTTTCGTCGCCAGCGGAAAAGGTGCTCGCTCCAAAATCTTCCGTAGTTTCGCCTTTGTTGTGCAGACAGCTTCGGCCGCTGCTTTGCGACGCACTCGCAAAAAGGAGGACCGCCATGCCTAACCGTACATCGCTCATCCTTGGGGCCGGGCTCGTTCTCATCCTCGCGGTCGCACGCGGATATGCTGAGGAAGCGACCATTATCACGTTCACCGGCAGCACCATTGAGCGGATTGATTCCGCCAATCATCAGGTCACGTTCCGCACCCTGGAAGGGCAGTCGTGGTCGTTGCAGGTGACGAAAGAAGACCTGCTCCGAGGACTCCAGCCGGGTGATCGCGTGAGTCTCGAACTGGACGCGAACGATCGCGTCAAGAATATCGTGCGGGCTGACCAAGGTGCGCAACCGAACCTCACCGGTCCCGCACCCAACGAGTAATTACGATAAGGAGGAGAGTATGGGCGATTGGATGGTCCTTCCCCGTCTCAGGGGCGTGGCGGCTTGTCTGCTCGGGCTTGTCCTGTCGTATGCGTCCGGGGCACCGGGCTATGCGCAATCGGTTGGGCAATCGAATGCCGCTTCACAGGTGATCCAGGGTGACGTGCTCAACATCGAAGGCGAGACCTACACGATCAAGGACAAGTCAGGTCATGAAGTGATCGTTCGTGTGACCAAGGAGACCAAGCAGGAAGACCGGATTAAGGTCGGCGACAGAATCGAAGCGCAGCTGGGATCGAACGGGCATGCGACATCGATTCGCGTCCAGTTGCCGTGACCTAGGGACGGTCGACGACGGTGATCGTCCATTCGCCCATGGCGATGATCTTCAAATAGTAACGCCCGCCCCGAGCTTGGCGTTCGCGGCCCTCTCCTGACCCCGCTCGTGTAATACCGTCAATCGGCAAGTCGGGCTCGACGCTGTTCGTCTTGTTGATGAAAATCTGAAAGAGCGCGTTATCGATGTCGCCGAGAAACTTCCAACGGAGTTCCCAATCGTCGGCGACCTCGAACGGAGCCACCTGGCCGTCACCGCGCCCGGACACCTGCACGACCACATGCGGCTCTGCCCGCGCTCGAAGGGCGCTTGCGGTGACCGTGGCCATCAGCACCGCCGCGACGAGAAAAGCGCGGAGAATCGGCTTCAACCCTCGAGATTCGTCATTGCCGGCGTAAGGCATCTCTTACTATCGTCGATTCCGCGGCGCCCGCTACAGTCGTTCTCCACCGACGGGCGATCAGCCGGCCACCGACAGGCGTGGTGATTCCTTTCCGAGTACGATGAGGTGACCGCTGTGGTGTCGCACAAGTACTGATGATCGGCGGCGACCTCTAACCCAATCATTGCCGGTGGTTCCAACTCTCGTCGAATTTGCCCTTCGCAACCGAGCGCTTGTCCTCGCTTTCGGCATCGCGCTTCTCTTTGGGGGGCTGTATGCCTTTCATCGTCTCGATGTTGTCGCCTACCCGGATCCGTCCCCTCCCATGGTCGAGGTCATCACGCAGAATTCCGCGCTCTCGGCCGACGAAATCGAACGTCAAATCACGCTGCCGATCGAGTATGCCCTGGCCGTGATGCCAGGTCTGACCCACACCCGGTCGGTGTCGCTGTTCGGGCTGAGCGATATTAAGTTTTATTTTGACTACGACATCGAATACGTCCGCGCCCGGCACGAGGTGCTGACTCGGCTGGCGTTTCTCGACCTCCCTGCCGGGGTGCAACCAACGATTTCGCCCTGGTGGGCGTTGGCGGAAGTCTACCGGTACGAGCTCGTCGGAGACGGCCAGTCATTGACGGATTTGAAGACGATCGAAGACTGGCAGCTGAACCGCGAATTCAAACGGGTCAGAGGCGTGATCGATGTGACGGCCTTCGGTGGCACGACCAAGCAGTATCACGTAGACCTCGATCCCGGGCTGCTGTTCTCATACGCCATCAGTACGCCACAGGTGCTCGACGCCATACGAGGCAGCAATGCGAACGCGGGCGGCAACTATTTGACCGTCGGGAGTCAAAGCTTCGACGTGCGGGGGGTCGGCCTTATTCGGGATCTGGACGATATCGAAAACGTCGTCGTGTCAGAAAAAGACGGGACGCCGATTCTGGTCAAGAACCTCGGCCAGGTGCGGACCGGGTATCGGGTGCGATTGGGCAAAGTCGGCATCGATGATCGGGATGACGTGCTCGAAGGCGTCGTGCTGCTCATGCGCGGCTACGAGTCGCTTCCCGTGGTGGAAGCGGTTCAGGCAAAGGTGGCCGAATTAAACGGCGGACGGTTGCCCGACGGCGTGCAAATCAAGACGGTCTATGACCGCAGCACCCTGATCCATACGACGATCGAAACGGTCATGGACATCCTCATCAGCGGTGTGTGTTTCGTGTTCGCCACGCTGTTTATCTTCCTCGGACACTTCCGGACGGCGGTGATCGTCGCGCTCGCCGTGCCGATCGCCTTGCTGTTCACGTTCATCCTGATGATCGGGATCGGGGAATCGGCGAATCTGATCTCGTTGGGCGCGATCGATTTCGGCATCATCGTCGATTCCACGTTGCTGATAGTGGAGAACGTCTTCTTTCAGTTGACGCATCGGCGCGATCCCAATGCTCCGGTCCAGGCCCATATCGTTCGGGCCGCCAAGGATGTGGGGCGGCCGATCTTTTTCGCGACGACGATCATCATCATCGCGTTCGTGCCGTTGTTCACCATGGGCGGTGTCCCTGGCCGGATCTTCGCGCCGATGTCCGTGACGTACGGGTTCGCCTTGACGGGGGCCTTGATCACCGTCTTTACGCTTGCGCCCGTGTTGGCCTCGTGGTTGCTCCGGGGGCCCCTGCCCGATGAAGACACTCGGCTCGTGCGCTGGATTCGACGGCGCTACCTGGCCGTCCTCGCGTGGGCGCTCGACCGGGAACTGCTGGTGATCCTGTTCGCCGTGTGTCTCTTCGCGGCCGCGATCGCGATGTGGTTCACGCTCGGCGGAGAGTTCATGCCGGCACTGGAGGAGGGCAATATCTGGCTGCGGGCCACCATGCCGATCGGCATTTCCTTCGAGGAGGCCAGTCGCGTGGCCTCCGATATGCGGAAGGTCTTTCGTCAGTACCCGGAAACGCGCACAGCCGTCTCACAGCTCGGTCGTCCCGATGACGGCACGGACCCGACGAGTTTCTTTAATGCCGAATTTCTGGTCGATCTCAAGCCCCGGAAAGAGTGGCGGGATGAGATCGGGAAGAAAAGCCAGCTCATTGCCGCAATGGAGCAGGAGCTGTCCGAGAAGTTTCCCGGTGTCACGCTGAATTTCTCCCAGATGATTCAGGACAACGTCCAAGAAGCGATGACGGGCGTGAAGGGGGAAAATTCCGTCAAAATTTTCGGGCACGACCTCGGCGTGCTCGAGGACAAGGCCGAGGAAGTGCGGTCCCTCCTGAGCCGGGTGCGCGGGATTCGCGACTTGGGCGTGCTGCATACGCTGGGGCAACCGAATCTGCTGATCGAGGTCGATCGCTCCGCCACCGCCCGCTATGGCTTGGAGGTGGATGACGTCAATGCCGTGATCCAGGCGGCCATTGGCGGACAGAGCGTCACGCAAGTGTTCGAAGGGGAGAAGTGGTTCGACCTCGTCGTTCGGTATCTCCCGGAATATCGCAAGAACGCACAACGGATCGGCGACATCCAAGTGATGACGTCGTCGGGCTCGCGCATTCCGTTGAAGCAGTTGGCGTTGATCAAGGAATCCGTCGGGCCCTTCATGGTCTATCGGGAGAACAATCACCGGTATATCCCCGTAAAGTTCAGCGTGCGCGGGCGAGATTTGGAGACGACGGTGAAGGAGGCGCAACGGTTGATCGCCGAGAAAGTCGAGCTGCCCAAGGGCTATCGGATCGAATGGCACGGCGAGTTCACGCAACTGCAGGGGGAAAAGCAACGGCTCGCGATCGTCGTGCCGCTCAGCTTGCTGGTGATCCTGCTGATCGTTTCCTATGCCCTCCACTCGTTCCGGGACGGCCTACTCGTGCTGGCCGCCGTGCCGTTCGCGCTCGTCGGCGGCATCATTGCGTTGTTCGTCACCGGCACGCACTTCAGCATTTCGGCGGCCGTCGGTTTCCTCTCGGTGTTCGGCGTGGCGATCCAAGGCGCGCTGGTCGACATCTCTCGGCTCCACGAGTATTTCGATAAGGGCTTCGACCTGCGGGCGGCGATCCTCAAAAACGCCGAGGTCCGCATGCGGCCGGTCATGATGACGACGCTCTCGGCCGCCATCGGGCTGATTCCGGCGTCAGTTGCAACAGGCATTGGCGCGCAGTCGCAGCAGCCGCTGGCGCGGGTGGTCGTCGGCGGTATGCTGAGCGCCGTCATGCTCATCCTGATCGTGCTGCCGGTGTTCTACCAACGCGTGCATCGACGGGAGCACCAGCAGAACCAGAGCGAACGCCCGAAGGGCGCCGTGGGATATTCGGCGGCTCTCATGATGGCGACGCTTCTTCTCACCGGGTGTGGACAGCATGATGACGTGCAAGCGCTCTCGACGCACCCTGCCGCGAAACCGTCATTGCAATCGAATATTGTCTCAGTCAGTCCGCGCGCGCAGGAAGAATTGATCGTTCAGGAGGTGCGTCCCCGTCCGCTCACCGAGGAGTTTGTCGTACAAGGCCGAATGCAATACGGTCCTGACGGGTATGTAAATGTCTCATCCCCGGTGACCGGGATCGTAAAGCAGGTGCGCGCGCGGCTTGGCGAGGAGGTGAGGGCCGGACAAGTCTTGGTGACGATTCAAAGTGCCGATGTGGGCACCGCCTACTCCGATTTTACCAAGGCGGAGTCCGAACTCGACTTCGCACAGCGGTCGTACTTGTTGGCGAAGGACTTATTGAAGGTCAAAGCGATTCCGGAAAAGGAATACGAGCAGACGGAAAACGACTATCTGAAAGCCAAGGCGGAATACGATCGTGCTCGGCGCAGGTTGCTGATCCTCCGCGTACCCGAAAGCGAGTTGAACAAGCCACCGGACCAGCGGACCATTACCGCGCGGTTCGACCTCAAAGCGCCGCTCGAGGGCGTCGTGGTGGAAAAAGATGTGACAGTCGGCGAAGTAGCCGCCCCCGGCGAGTCGCTCTACACGATTGCGAATCCCGACTTGTTGCAAGCCGTCGGCGAGATTTACGAGCGCGATCTGCGCGTGGTCAAAGCCGGGATGCCGGCTGTCGTACGAAGCGAATCGTTCCCCAGCCTTGCGTTTCCCGCGACCATCCGTTACGTCGGCGATCGGGTCGATCCGGTTTCCCGGACAATCAAGATTCGCTGCGATGTGAACAACATCGAGCAAAAACTCAAGGTCGACATGTTCGTCAGGATCCATATCGGCGTGGAGCCGCATCTGACCGGACTGGTCGTCCCGGAAGAAGCGGTCCTACGACTCGGCGAGGCGACGGTGGTCTTTGTCGAACAGCAGCCGGGAGAATATGAACGACGGCGGGTAGAGATCGGCTCGATCCTCAGCGGACAAGTGGAGATCCGAGAGGGGTTGATCAGCGGCGACCGGGTCGTCGTCAGAGGCGGCTTGTTGCTCGAAGGCGCGATGCGAAAGCGCGAGGCGTCGTTCAAGAGTCGGGACAATCTCCTTGTCATGGCCTGACCGCTTCCCTCATTCCCTCCCGATGTCTAGTCGCTGTCCGACGGTGAGACAGTAAGACAGCTTTACGTGTCTCATCCCACTGCCTCGATCAGCTAACCTTCTGGTTTTCCAGGCCATCTTCCCCGGCACCATTTCTGAGTTAGCCGATGGTGTTCATCCAAAAGGAGGTGCCCCATGGAAGCGGTCCTCGAGCAAGAGTCGGTTGACACGCAGACGGTGATGAAGGTCACGAAAGGAGCGCAGACGTCCGGCATCTTGATCCTGAACGGCGAACGCGGCGTCTTGTATGTGAACCAAATGGCGTGGGAACTGTTGCGCCAACTCCACACGGCCCACTCGTCAAAGGCCATGGGACTGCTCCCATCCGTCATTACCGATCTCTGTGCCGAACTGGATCGGCGATTGGAAGGGCGGCGTGCTGACGACGATCAGTCACAACTGGAGTTGTGCTGTGTCGTGACCGGAGCGCGAAAGACGCTGTTGCTCCGCGCGCTGCCGCTTCTTGAAGGGGGAAGTCGCGAAATGAAGGCGGACCGCACGCTGATCATTTTGGAACCCGTCAACGCTCGCGAGGGCGGCGTCATTCGAAAAAAGGAAGAGTTCCGGCTGACCGAGCGTGAATCGGACGTCGCCGATGGGCTGTTGCGCGGGTGGACCAACAAGGAAATCGCCAACCACCTGGGCATCTCCGAACCGACTGTGAAGGCGCACATCAGCCACATTATGCAGAAGACGCGGTGCACCACACGCACGGCGATCGTCGGGCAGTTGCTGGCGGTGTAACGGACGAAGAGGATGTCATGAAACCACGGGTGCGGGAGTTCGTGATGAACCTTGGCTCTCTGATTCACTTCGTTGGCGGCGAGGATCTGAGCGGCTTCAAAGAGGATGATCCCTACGTGAGCCGGGTCGTGCTGTTGGGCGAATGGCCGGGCGGAATGAAACCGCTGGCGTGGCATCGACCCACGTAGCAACCGGGAGGGAACTATGTCCGGCAACAGCCGGTATGGGGCGTCTGGTGTTCCGCCGAGCAGCGCGGAGGAAGCGTTCAACGACGAAACGCAGGCACTCCGGCAGCTCATTGGCCAAGTCGAAGGGCTCGAACACGAGGTGCTCTCCATCGGCGGGCAAGGCCGCGGCGTGCCGAGTGAGGTGGTGCGGTTTCATCTCAGAAAGGAGGTCGTGCTGATCGAGCGACAGATCCGCGACACCGTCAGACGAATCTTCGGGCAGGACTCGAAACAAGGTCGGACGTTTGAGCATTTCCGGTTTCACGTGGATAGTCCGAACGGATTTCAAGAGGTCGTGCATGAACTGGAAGAATTGTTGTTTGCGCTCGAGAAGAAGCGCCTCGAGCGCCGCCGTAGCAACGACGCGTCGTCGGCCACCGTCGCCGACATCGACCCGCTGACCGATCTCTACAGCGGGCGATTGCTACGTCGCTATCTCGAACATGAAATCGTGCGCTCGCAACGGACCGGTAATCCCTTGGGCCTCGTGCTGTTCCGTATCCCGAACTGGCCCCGTATCAATCGGCTCTACGCCGCGGTGCTTGCGCAGGAAATTATCGTGAGCGCTGCGTGTGCCTGTAAAGTGGCATTGCGCGGGTATGACTACCCGGCTCGCACAGGGGACGCGGAATTTGCGGCCGTCCTGCCCGAAGCCAACAGCCTCGCGGTACATCTCGCCGTGCGCCGGATTGCAAGCCAGTTTCGAGCGGCGATGCAGGAGCTTCTTCCCGCAAACTCCACCACGCTGGCCTTCGAATGTAGCGTCGCCATTTATCCCTTCGATGCCGACACGATCTCGGGCCTCTTCGACTTCGCGAAAACGCACTGGCAGAGCCCTTCCTCGGATCCTTGAGCAGCCGAGATTCGCTTCTCTGTGGTTCTCAGTGCGGCAGTCCTTCTCGCCTCGTAACGATCGCGCTCTCAATCCGTGGAGGCTGGCGATCTCGTCTTTCCTGTTGAAGTGAACATCCGCACTGGATCCCCCTCTTGAGAAAGATCACCGCATCGTTCCGTTATCGTCATCCGGCGGAGGGCTGTCCGCACGCTTTCGGTGCGATACGTACCACCCGCTCTGATTGCCGAGAGAAAACGTCTTGGTATGCTCTTCGTCGCTCATGCCCTTCGTCGTTCTGTTGATCGACGACGATCCCGCTCTCCGGCACGCGCTTTGGGCCACCATGGAGGGTCGGTTGCCGGATGTCGCCATCCTCGTCGCTGCCTCCGCTCAAGAAGTCCTGGGGCACCTCGATACGCACGAGGTGGACCTGGTGATCTCTGACCTCTTGATGCCCGGCGAAGGCCGTTATCGGCACGAAGAAGGCTTGCATGGACTCGGGCGAGGACCTCTGCAGCCCTTACCTGCTGCCCAATGCTTCGGTCCTGTGTCGCCTTTGGTTCTCGTCCGAGTTGCTACGTCGCCATGGGCTTGATCCTGCTCAGCCGACAACGCGTGATCCGAAGGCACAAGATGAGGCATCAAGGGAATAGATGATGTGAGGACTACGTGGTGCGCGCTTCAAAGAAGTTTCGGGCAGGCAGCGCCCGAGAAAGGCGATCGGTCGAACGGGTCAGAGACGACGCTAGCTGTGACTCGGGGGAACGAAGTGTTCAGGCAGGGAAAGGGACGCGGATGAGTGCCGATGCTGCGCAAGTTCGGCCTCAAGCCGGCCGACGCGCCTCTCAAGCTCGATCATCTTCAGTTCGCGGTCGACCACCAGATCATGAAACGATTCGAGTTCATCGACCTTCTCTTGAAGCGCTCGTTGCGTGCGCTGTAGATCGGCGATGAGGCGTTCGCGCTCCTGTTCGTGCAGCTTGCGTTCGGTAATATCTCGCGTGAAGCAGCGGGTGTGGATGAACCGACCTTCATCCCATAGGACGTTCGAGTTGATCAACACATAGCGAGTCGAGCCATCCTTCGCGCGGAGCCGCGCTTCATAGTCCCGAAGCGTCTCATTTCCCGCCAGGCGCTTGAGAATGTCCGCGATCACGTCCTGATCGAGATGGAACTCGGCGATATGGTGGCCGATGTACTCATCCCGGCTGTACCCGAGAATATCAAGGTCCGCTTGGTTGGCGTTCAGGATGACGCCATCCGGGCCGACAAAGTGTAGCCCGATGACGCCGTGCGCAAAAAGGTCGGCGAAGTCCTGAGGGGAGTCATGAAGGGAATCGCTCATCACCAAACCAACGTGCGAAGTCGAGTATAGGTCGTCAGCACAGCCAATACAATGGTCCCAGGAGCCAACCTGACCCGTTTCCACGATGCGCCGTGGGGAGTTCAGATCTGTCTCGTCACCCTGGTAGGCGTGGAACGGGCCCCCGGAGTGTTATTGCGCCGGTATGAAGACTAAGATCAAGCCGTCTCCAATCATCGTTCGATTCAGTGCGTGCCGCGCGCGCTCGGCCTCTTCCATCGTGGCTAGTTCCACGACGCCGTACCGGTACGAAGGGACGTATTGCCCTTCCACAACGCTCGCGGCAAGAACAGTCCCATACGGACTAAAGAGAAGTCTCAGTTGCTCGTCAGTAAACGTTTCAGGAATGCCGTCGATCATTAAACGGACCGTTGGGGCCTTGGGCAATCGGACCGTGAATTTCGCTCCGTGCCCGACCCTGCTGTCCACCATAACCGTCCCACCGTGATCGCGAATAATGCCGTAGCTGATCGACAGGCCGAGGCCTGTGCCTTGCCCAACCTCCTTGGTGGTAAAAAATGGGTCGAAAATGCATTTCAGATCATCGGCAGCAATGCCGGCGCCTGTATCTTCCACGACGACTTCGACCATATCGTGATGAATCGTTGTGTTGATCGTGATGATTTTGGTCTCCGACTGCTTGACCGCGTCACGGGCGTTCGTCAACAGGTTGACAAATACTTGTTCTAACTGAAGCGCGTTCCCGTACACGATCGGCTGTGCCTGAGTAAGATTGACACGAAGATCGACATTGTGGAGACGCAGCTGCTGCTCGACCAACACAATAGCCGCCGTCACCGCATCGTGCACATTGACCGCTCCCTTCTGTGTGCCGGCGGCCCGACCGAAAGTGCGTAATGAGCTGATGATTTCCGTCGCCCGTCGTACCTGGTCAGCCACAATGCTGAGATTCTCTCGCAAGGAAGGAACGTACGATTCTTTACAATGCTTCAGGACCTCCAACAGATTGCCCGTGATGAGGCCGATATTGTTCAACGGATTGTTCAATTCGTGCGCGACCCCCGTTGCAAGCTCACCGATACTCGCCAGCTTGGATGCTTGCAGCAGCTGCGCCTGCTTCCGGTGTAGTTCTTCGCTGCGCTCCTCGACACGCGCTTCCAGGTGTTCTTGGGTCTCTCGCAGTTGGGCCTCGACCTTCCGTCGTTCGATGATTTCTTGCTTGAGGTCCTCGTTAAGCTGATCGGCCTGCTCTTTGGCCTGCGTCAAATGTCGGACGAGGTCCGCATTTTCAAATCGCAGCGCGAGGGTCGAAGCAATCGTCCTGTGCAACCGACACGCCGTCACTATGAGAGCAGCGCTATACAGGATGATCATCGTCGTCATCGCCGCATGATATGAATCGTTGTCCAACGCGACGCGAACGGCGATCGGAATCAGTGCGGGCAGAAAGAAGGCGAAAAAGACTTCCAGCCGCGGCGCCAATACGGCGACGCTACCCGCAGCCATGCCGCCGATCACAAAGGCCAGGAACACTTGATGCAGCATCGACTCAGACGAATACAGCAAGATGCCCGCGCTGCCCCACCCGGCTCCTGCGAGCGCACATCCACCCAGGTACAGCCGGTTCCACTGTTCGGCGTCCTCGACCTGACTCTCCGATCGCCAGTATGTGAGCACCAGGAGCGTCCGCCCGGCGGTCACCACGGTGATATAGGCTAACCAAGCAAGAACGATGTCACTGGAGATGTAGTGACGTTGGATCACGGCGAGGACAACGGCATTGACCGCCGTCGCAATGTACGCTTCCCGTGCGCCGCGATAGAGAAGCCGTACCTGCTCGGGAAAGATTCTCGCCTTATCCTTCAGATAGCCTGCCGGCATCGCGCATGCCGCCTAGTCGAACATTGGAGGAACTCTGAAGTGGGATCCGAGTATGGCCTCAAATACGGAACAGTTTTATCAGACCCAATCCTACGAGGCCCCTCCTACTCGTCGCCCGCATCATGCTCTGCGGGGAAGATCCTGTTAGCATGCTGACGACCGTACGGATATGCCAGGCTGGCACGCCGTCATACCGGCAGCGATCATCGCTGCCATGTTTCTCAGCGGTGTCGAATACGCACACGCGTCGGGATTTCGCATCTATGGCCAAGGGGCCGCAGCGGCCGGGCAGGCGAATGCGTTCACCGCGCAAGCCGATGACCCCTCGGCGATTCACTACAATCCCGCGGGGCTGACCCAAGTACGCGGTCTTCAGCTCTATGGTGGTGCGGTCCTCGTGGGCGGGTCCACCGATTTTCTGTCTCCACGTGGGGTCACCACCCAAGGCAACTTTGGCAACAGCGTGGCCTCCCCGGCCCCCTTCAATCTCTATGTCGCGGCAAACCTCGAGGATGTGGTCAAGCTGAAGGGGTGGGCCGTCGGGGTCGGCGTGACGACGCCGTTCGGGCTGGCCTACCAATACCCGACCACCGCCCCGTTTGCGACGGCCGTGTTTCAGGAGACGCTGCCGCTCATCGATGTGAAGCCGACGCTGGCCTATCGGCTCGCAGATCAACTGTCTCTGGGGCTCGGAGCCGACATTTATACGTTCTCCGGTCTTTTCAGCAGCACGCATGCATTCGATCAGAAGCTGCTTTCATCCGGAGGCGCCGGCCTCCCACCCGCAGGCGTGCCCTTGGAGTTCAACGGCTCGGATACAGCCGCAGGGTTCAACGCAAGTTTGCTGTATACGCCGTTCCGAAACAGTGGAGGGAAGCCTCTGGTGAGCCTGGGGTTGATCTACCGCAGTCAGGTCACGTTACATCTCACGGGGGACTTTCTCGCAAATGGCACGCCGGTCACCAGCGCTCGGAGCACCTTGGTCTTGCCGCAGTCGTTCACGGCCGGCATGGCCGTGTGGCCAATCCGCACTGGCGACCGCGAATGGAAGCTCGAATTGGATGTGGACTATACCGACTGGAAGTCAGTCCGGAACACGGACGTCCATCTGGGCACCGGCAGAACGATTCCCTTCAGGCAAGATTGGCGCGGCACGTACACGGTGATGCTCGGAACCGAGTTCCGATGGTTGAATCTGCCGCCCTTCCCAGAATGGGAACTTGCTCTCCGTCTCGGCTATCGCCATTCTCAAACCCCTGTCCCTGACACGGCGTTCAACCCCGCCCTTCCCGATGCCGATTTGCACGTGGTGGCCACAGGGGCCGGAGCAGTGTGTAAGCTGGGCGGCTCGCTCTTCGGTGTCCTGCCGTGTGGCAGCCATCAACGCTTTCTGCCATCCGCGATTGGAATGGACGTGGCGTACGAGGCCTTTCTTTTCGAGCCTCGAACCGTCTCTAATAATGCCAACCCCGTCGCCATACCGGGATCGGTGAACGGCACCTACCACACGACCTTTCATGTCGCGTCACTGAATGTACGATTCTTTTTTTGATGTCATGGACTATGAAGAGCTACGAGGCAGAGCAAAAGGGACCGGTGGGGTAGCGTGTCGAGAGTCAGTCGTTCGCGTTTCCTCCTTGCGACCTGACGCTCAGAGCTTCACGCACGATCTTCACAAACTCCCCGCGGTCAAGGGGCTTTGAGACCACCGCCACGGCGCCCCGGCGCATCGCTTCCTTGACGACTGACTCTTCGATTGACCCGGTAATGATCATGACGAGCTGTTGGGAATCGGCCTGGCGTGCTGCGTCCAACAGCATGAGACCGTCCTGAAGCGGCATGCGCAGATCACAAATGATGAGCTCGTACGTGCAACGCTTGAGCTGGTCCAAAGCGCCGGGCACGTTCGACTCGCAATCCAACTGCACCTCGGGAATATAGCGGTGCAGGGTCTCCGACAGTGCGGTGAGGAGCGCCGAGTCGTCATCGATCAGGAGGATGCGGTTTGCCTGTTTCGACACGCCGCCATGCTAAGCAGGGCCAGGATAGTTGCCATCGGCCAAAGCGCCTGACCAGCGACAGATGAAATGCTACGGAGGCTGTCTAGGGCCGTATGGGGAAGAGGGCGGATACTACGCGGAATTCGAAAGCGAGAGAGGCGAAACGGCTATGCGGGACCTTGAGAAGCGAGGGGCAGTTGAATCTGGAATCTGGTCCCCGCTCCGACCTGGCTGTGCACCCGAATGTCGCCGTGATGTTCCTTGACGATGCCATAGGCAATCGACAGCCCGAGCCCCGTACCCCCCCCAACCTCTTTGGTCGTAAAAAACGGATCGAAGATATGAGGCAGGATCTCCGCGGAGATGCCCATGCCGGTATCCTGAACGGTGATCTCCACATGCCCGTCACTGCTCCGGATGCTGACCGTCAGCACTTTGGCTTCTGTCGCCTTCATCGCATCCGCCGCATTCGTCAACATGTTGATCAGCACTTGTTCCAACTGGACGCGACACCCAAGCACGAGGGGGTTCTCCGGTGCCACATGATAGACGGCTCGGAGCCCGGCGAGCCGGAACTGCTCGCGCAGGAAGCGAAAGGTGGCGACGACGACATCGTTGATCGGGACCAACTCGTACCGTCGCCGAGGGGCGCGACCAAACATGCGGAGGTGGTTGATCACTTCCGCTGCACGTTGGACCTGCTCTTCGGCGGCCTGCAGGTTGGCAATGGCCTGGTCTCGCGACTCGAGCGTGCCCTCGCGCAGGTCATCTATCGCATTGCCAATGAACAGACCAATGTTGTTGAGGGGGTTGTTGAGTTCATGGGCGATGCCGGTCGTGAGTTGCCCGATGGAGGCGAGCTTGGCCGACTGGACGAGCTGAGCCTGCTTGGCGCGCAACATCTGTTCCCGTCGTTGCGCTTCCTCCAACAGTCGCCGAATCTCTGCCTCGGCCTGTTTCCGGTGGCCGATATCGGAAAGCGCGCCGATCATCCGCACCGCGGCTCCGCCCTCGTCGTACAGAAACCGCCCGCGAGCCGCCACCCACCGGCCATCGGGTCGGTCCGGAGAGATGAGCCGATAATCACAGCCGTACAACGTACGGTGATGGCGGCTCTCGTCCAGAACCGTGATCACGCGTTCCACATCCTCAGGGTGAATGCGAGCTTTCCAGGCCTCCAACGTCGGCTCGGTCGTCGCCTCATCGTAACCCAACAAGGCATAGAAGCGCGGTGACCAGAGCAACTCACCCGTCTCCAGATTCCAGTCCCAAAATCCAAGCCCTGCGCTCTCGACGGCTAAGGACAGACGCTCCTCGCTCCGTCGGAGGGCTTCTTCGGCTTGGCTTCGCACGACGCACTGTGCAATGCCGCCGGTGATGGAGCCGAGTTCGTCCAGCGTCCGGTCTGATAAGGAGTGCTGAGAGAACATGGCCATCACGCCTACCACGCGGTTTTGGGCAATCAGCGGGTATCCGGCATAGGCCACAAATCCTTCGCGCTCCGCCCACTCCGGTTCTTTCACCCATCCCTCTTCCTGCAGGCGGTTCGTCAGGCGCGGTTGGCGATCGAGCACCATTTGGCTGATCTTGAGCGACGTGGTGATGGGCACGCGGCTATAGCGACCGTGCAAGTTGGTGTAGCGGCCCGCACTTGCGTTCAGCAGCAAGGTGTCGCCAGTGCGATCCAGCAGCCAAATACGGGCGAAGGCCACGTCCAGGTACGACACAAGCTGCTCCGCGCACTGTTGGAGGATGATGGGCAATGGCTCCTGCTGAGTCAGGAGGTGACTGATCGTCATGGCGAGCGTCGCTAAGCGCTCGCGTTCGAGCAGCGCATGATCGTCAACCATAAAGCGGTGACCTCACGCGGACTCCCTTCCATCCAATGTCCGCCTTCATCTGTGGCAGGTGATTAGGCCGCCTCTTCGTTCAGGAGTGGCGCTGTACGCGAATCGTGTACCCCCACTGAACGCTCGGCATGGGAGTCGAGAGTGGTATGAATAAAGGCGGTGGCCACGCGCCGGAATAACTTCGCCGCAACCCGGGGTTGAGCGCCGGTCAGATGATCCAGGAGTTCCTGAGTGAGCAGCACGCAGTGGCTATGGGGCAGCATCATGGCGGAGCACGGGCTGCCACCGAAGAACTGCCGGGACACCACATCACCGGCACGACACGTGACCCTCCGTCGATCATTGCCAACCGTGACCTCACCGACGAGTATTAACAGAACCTCCTTGCCCACGGTTCCTAGCTCCAGCGTGAGGGCCTCCTCGGTCGCACGCAAGGAGATGCCCAAAGCCGCTAATGCCGCCACCTCTTTTTCGAGCTCCATGGTTGCACCCCCTGATGACTGTGGGAGTACCATTATGTAGGTTCTAAGCTGACGGTCAAGATCGCCACATTCCGTAAAGAGGAAATCGTAGATACTGCACTTCAGCGATGATCCAGGTCGCGGTATCTAACAATGGAGACCCTGGCCGTGCCGTACGCCCATTAAATTCAGTCGCTACTAGAGGTGCACCGCTCCTCCTCGTGAACGCCTCGTCTGGGCCATGCGCGAACGAGCGGTCACTACTTCACCAGGGAGCGGTTCAGGCACCCGACCGATTGGTACTCGTTAAGAGGCAGCTACAGAGGAAGCGTACCGAGATTCGGGCGCCAGCCGAATGACACCAGAACGTAAAAGAGGAGGGAAAACGTAATCGCGGAAGCCCCCCGCTCCCGCTCGGGCGTGGAAGCAAGATGGGAGCAACCCAGGGGTCAGAGAGGGGAGCGGGTGAGAAAGGCGCTGAGAAAATTGGTGGGCCGTGTAGGGATCGAACCACGTCAATGTGAAAACTTACGGGGGATATCGTCGAAGCCGATGTAAAACTGGCGGTCCCCACGCCATTCCTCGCAATTCGGCACTTGTCCCTTTGTTCGTAGCAGCGGCTATTACCCTCTCTTTGCTTCTATCTCCACCTGGTCAGGACCCCAGAACGGACCTTCGAAATGGGTCCCATCGATCCCCGGTACCCACAAAAAAATCAGCCTCGGCTCGGCTCGTGGGAAGCGATTCGGTTAGCGCACCTATTTTCGACGTTTCTATAATTTTAATCTTGTCCCGCTAATGAGACTGGTGCATAAAGGCTGATCGCCGTTTCACCTTTCGACCGTGGTCACAGAGATGATGGTGTTGTTTGATCTGAGGTCTCTACCGAGGCGGCATAACTGGCTGAACCGGGGGCGCATAACCTACCCGTCCACTCGACAGCGTATAGCAAATTCCCTAACGCTCCCATCCGCATCCCCGCTACCGGGGCCTGTCCTATGCTTCGGCGCTACCTCACCGTAAGTGAGTGTTACCAGGCGGTGGTGGGGGTGGCGG
>NZ_CEFZSK010000002.1:0-138051 GCF_979581665.1 Nitrospira sp. Vd2
ACACCACCAATGCACAACTTATTCCACGTACTTCAGAGACAGGACACTAGTGTCCGAGAGAGTGGCGGCTAAAGGAGGGAACCATGGATGCAGTGCGGTCCTTGAGTGTCCTGAGCGTGGTGGCGAGCCTCTGCCTGCTGCTGTCCGGCTCGCCGGTTCAAAGCGAGAGCCAGCCCAGCGGGCAGATCGAAATCAAGCACCTCGAGGTCAGACTGTCGGATCATGGTCCGGTCGTCTTGCTTCGGCATGAGAACAAAGTCATCCCCATTTTCGTGGACGCCACGGTCGCGGGGTCGATTCAAGCCGCGCTGACGGGTCAAAAGCTGAGCCGGCCCCTCTCGCACGATCTCATGCGCACGATCTTGGATTCATTTGGCGGCAAGGTGACCCAGACGGTGATCACGCTCAAGGACGGTATCTACCGCGGGGCTCTGACCGTCGTGATGAACGACACGACCAAGGTCTTCGACAGCCGATCATCGGATGCCATTGCGCTGGCCATTCACTTCAAGGCGCCTATCGTGGTCGCCCGCGATCTCTTCGATTCGGCCGGGAAGGTGATGGAAGAATCGAAGACGCTGACGCTGTGAGGACGTAAGACGGAATTCCTGTTCTGACGGCGGTCGACCATGACGATTAACGGCCGCTCATCCGCTCCTGAAGTAGGCGCAGCCGTTTCTCGCCGGATGCTTTGATAAACGCGAAATTCTCGCTCAGGTGTTGTTCCGCTGTGATGGTGCCGTTCTGCCGGCGCTCCAGTTGCCGAAGTCCGAACGCCGCCATTTCGGCTTCCGCATCCTTGTTGATTTGCTTCCAATGCTGCTCGCACCGATGGCGCTGATCGGCCGGATAATCGTCACAGGGTTTGTCGGCACGCGCCGTTGACGGCCATGCGAGGAATGCGAGCCACGCGATGAAGAAGACCGCCGCCATGTCTGACCCTCCTGCCGCATGCTAGCACAGTTTCCTCTCTTCGATCGGGTCTTCTTGGATTCGCTGCTGGCTGAATTTCGCGCCACGATGCGCGCGCTCCTGCTCGATCTGTGCCGGGACTTGGCGGCTCTGGCGCGAACGGCTTTGCTCGCCCGTCGATTTCCAATCAGCTATTTCCGGTCGCTCGCCCGGGCGCTGAAGCCCGAGGAGTTTTCCCACTGGAGAGTCGTCGGCTTGATCGAAGGATTGAACGATCTCGTGTACTTCCTCGATGCGGCCGAACAGTTGCGAGCCGATCGCGATGCGCAGGGCTTCGCGGAGTCGTTTTTTGCCGCGTGCGTCGAGCAGTTTTACGAAAACAGCTATCTCGACGAGCTGTTTCCGGCAGGAGCGCCCGACCATCGAGGCCTGAAGCGTAGACTCGGAGCGCTCTGCGAGCGCTTGAACGATCAGGTGATCGGCGAAGCGTTGTTCCTCGTGCCGGGCTTGGCCTCTCAGTCGAGCGAGGAGGGAGGACGGCGGAAGTGGAACGTGCGGATGTCGCTCGGTCCTGATTTCGAATGCGGCGATCCGGCCATGGCGATTCCGTGGGGCCTGGACGGCCGCTGGCTGACTGCGCGTTTGGCGACCCGTCGCGCGTTGACCGGGGCCAGGTACGGCACGATCGAGCTGTCAAAGAACGAGGTGCACCTGTCGGTCGGTGGTCTTCGAGTGCCCGTATGCCGCGAGCATCGGTACGACGACCGATATTGGCACATCAGGACGGCGGCTATCATTGTGGCCGGCCGGCAGGCGGCTGTCACGCTCGGGCCGACGGTCGTCTACGACCGCCACCGCGTCCCGGCTCGCGTCGTTCCGTCCCCCCCTGCGCTTTCCCGGCGCATGCGACGCGCACTTGAGGTCATCGAGCGGGCCTGGCCGGAAGGCGCGTCGAACTTCTTCGCTCTCACCACCCATCTCGTGCCCATCAAGGCACGCGGCGTCGTAAGCTACAGCTACCGCCATCGCCCCGGGTTGTCGTTCATCAATTGCTTCGACCGGAACCGTCTCGATCTGATCGATGATCTGATCCACGAGAACAGCCATCACCATCTCAATCTGCTCCTGCGAAAAGCCGTGCTGCTACGCGGCGATCACAACCAGGAAATCTTCTACTCGCCCTGGCGCCGCAGTTTGCGCCCGCTCCGTGGTATCTTGCACGCCACGTTTACCTTCACCATGGGCGCGATCCTTTTTGAGCGCCTGTCGTCGCACGCCGATCGTCTCACCGATCTGCTATCGCCCGCTGAGATCCTCCGAGCCCGCGCACGGTGTCGGGAAGAAATCGCGTCGGTTCAGTACTCGCTGGAAGACCTCGACCGCGTGGCGGCGAGAAAGTGGCTCACGAGGTCCGGTGTCCGGTTGGTGGATGAGCTGAAGGGGCACATCGAGAAAACGGAGAAGCGGACTGCGCCGTATGAGGCGGAGGTGAGTTGTTCGCGTTATGGCGCTGCGCTGCGTCGGCACCGGGACGAGTTGGCGCGAGCGGCCAAGCTGTATCGGTGGCGTTCTTAGCGCGAATCCATCGGGGTGCCGCCGTCGTTATCGGCCTTCATATCCCGATGCTCGTGAAAAGGCCACCTCGTCGGCCGTCTTCTCTTCTTTCGCGGCGCCGCGTTTCTTTTCGATCAAGCCGATCGTGTTGGTGAACAGCACCGAATTGGGGATCAGGTACTTCTGTCCCTCTTTCTCGAGGCTGGTGTAGCGAAGGTCGACTTCCGTGACCACGCCTTCGAGCCCCGACACCGTGATGTAATCATTCACATTGAACGGGCGGTACAGGAGGATCAACACGCCCGCGATGAAATTGGAGAGGACGTCCTTGAGCGCGAAGCCGAGGGCGAAGCCGGTGAGACCCAAGCCGGCGACGAGCGCTGAGACATTGATGCCCATTGTGCCGAGCGCGGTGACGGCGCCGAAAACCAACGTGCCGATGGAGGCGGTGCGTCCGGCCAGCTTGAGCACGACACAGGTGTTGAAGTCGGCTTTCTCACACAAACGCGAGATCAATTTACGGATGAGGATGCTGGCCGCCCAGAAGAGGAGGAGGATGACCACGCCGGTGCCGACCTGCGGGGCGACCTCGACGATCTTCCGAACGAGATGGTCGACGAAATGTTCCACGGTCTCGGCTGCCTCCGGCCGGAGACGCTAACCCAGATGCGAGTCGGCTCCGTAGCGCTGCCGATTCCGATCCGTGCCCCCCACGCGCCGCTCCGACGGCGGGAGCCCGAGGGATGCGCCAATCGCGGGGATGAGCTGTTGAAATAGCTCCCGGATGAAGGTGCGGCCGACGTCGATCAACGCCTCCTTGGCATGCTCCACTTCCGCGGACAGCTCGCGGCCGACGCTGTCCCAAATATTGGTCATGCCGGATTGACTCGAAGCGGCCGGCATCGCGCCCGGTGATTCGGCCCCGGGCGGATAATACGGATAGACACCGCTGCCGCTACGGCGCGGTCCGACCGCTCTCGCTTCCAACAGGCCCAACACGTACCCGACGGCGATGGCGCCTCCAATCATCAACCATGGATGCTGGTGCACCTGATACGTGGGGTCGAAGCTCTGCTTGGTCTTGCCGAGCCATTCGTCGGCGGCATCGCGTGCGCGATCCACCAACTCCTCCGCCGACAGTTTGGCGCCCTGAACCGTCTCCTCGATCCGCCGTTCGATCAGTTCCAGCTTGTCGCTGATCGCGTTGCGGGTCTGGACGATGTCGCTCACATCCGCGGCGATGTCACCTCTTCTTTGATCCATGCGACGTTCTCCTTCATCGTTTCAAAGGTCCGTATCGGGAGGACGTGAATTGCGCCGGCTCGCTCTTTCGCGCGGAACAGCAGCGCGACCCCGCCGCCGACGAGGAGCCCTCCGACAATCCCATAGCAGGCCCACAACGGGAGGTCAGTCAGCGCTTGCAGCAAATGGACGAGCATCAGAATCAGGAGGAGGCCTCCCACCGCAGCGAGTGCGATCCCGATCCCCATGGATGCGGCGGCCGATTTTGCCTTGCCGAGTTCCTCCTGGACTTCATTCTTCGCCAGGCGCAGTTCCTGGAGCGTGAGAATCTTGATGTCCTGAACCAAGCCGGAGAGCAATGAGGCGAATGTTGGCGGGCGTCGATCTGGTCCGTCGCCGATCATGGCTTACCTCATGCGAACGCGCGAGAGGACATAGCCGATGCCGACGCCGAGCAACAGCGCCTGCACCGGATACCTCCGGATCAAGGTTTCTAAATCATCCAGGACCCCGGTCAGTCCCTCCTGGCGGAGATAGGCTCCCGATTGTTCCAGCGTGTCGGCGAACTTCCCCGCGACGGCACCGAGCCGGCCTTCCTGCGGCAAGTGCTCGCGCACCCGGACCGCCGCCGCTTCGACGGCTTCACCGGCACTCTTCGTCGCACGGTCCGCTCTCCCGGCGGCGTCTCCGACGTTCAACGTTGCAGACGGTTCTCTCTGCATCCGCTCTTGCTCCATACGTTTTCCCCCCTGTTACCGTGGCGGCGACTTGTCGTCCTGTCCCGTCTGCTTCGCACAGGGTGACTCCTGAGAAGCGACGGCCGCACTCGGCATGAACAATTCCAACTTGACGCGTTCTTTGCCGAGGGCTCGTCCGTGATCGTCAACGTCCGGAGAATGAGCAAGTGCGACAATGCCGGCCAACAGGACCAGTGCCGCAAGCGGCCTTCCCGACAGTGCCGACCATGCGAGCCGACCACGCGCGGACGGCCGCTTCCTTCGTTCCGATTCACGGGCCTCGCTACGCGTCTGGTCCACGGAACTACCCTTTGTTCGAAGCGTTCACAATTCGCTCGCACACAATCCGCTCACCTACCGCTCGAGCACGACCCATTCCCGGCGGTCCTCAATGCATCATGCCGCTCGTGAGACTCTCCATGAGCTCCTCTTTGCGCTTCTGCATCTCGGTGCCCAATTCTTCGAGCGCCTCGCCCAGGGCTTCTTCGGCGGCCGGAAACATCTCGCCTTCCTCTTCGCCCACGTGATGCTGAACGTCCTGCATCATCTCGTGGAATTTGCTTTCGAACGCCTCACCATCGGGCGCCATGTCGCGGAGTTCCTTGATTGCTTCTTTCACGCCTTTGTGTTCCCGGCGCGCTTCGGCGACAAGATCTTTCCCGTGCTTATCGGCCTTCGCCTCGAAGGCGGGATAAAATATCTCTTCTTCGATCGCGGCGTGGACCTCAAGTTCACGCATGATCTTGTCGGCCAGATTCAATTTGTCCTCCCCACCGGCGGTTTCGAAATCGTCGAAGAGACTGTGTACACGTTCATGATCCGCCTTCAGGAGCTCGATAGCATGTTCGCCCCCGGTGCGTTCAACATGACCGTCATGGCTGCCGCTCATGCTTTCACGCACTGGCGACGATGGAACCGTCTGCTGGCTCGCGTGCTCCGACGCCGTCTCCTGTTTCTGCGAGGCGCGCTTGATTCGAGAACGCTGACCACCCTTGCGGCCGATCGCTGCCATGTGCGCGCGGTCCTTGCTGACGGTTTGTCCGCCTTTTCGTCCGGCTCGTTGTTTCTTGGGATCAGGCATAGGTCCTCCTCATCGGAATGACAAACGACAGGTCATTCGATTCGCGTCCTGCCTCGTCGGACTGCAAGCCATGGACCCGCAGCGACCAGGTTCACTGGCGAGCACGGCCGAGTGGATCGCGTGAAATATCAAGGTCATCACGGCTGGGTGTTCGGCCCTCGCTGCCCGGTTCGTCCTATGACTGACTGGGATGCCGAGGACCCGTTTTGCCGTCGCTCACTCCCAATACCTTGAAACTTCGCAGGGAACGAGCGACGAACACCTTGTCCGCCTTGGGCACATGGCGTCCTTAGCGCGGCCCGCTCCCAGACCCCATTTTCCCCGATCCGCTTCCTGAGCTCGTTCCTGTTCCGGCCCCGAGATGCTGCGATCGCACACACTCCTGTTTCGCCGCCGCTTCCTCGCTGCCTCCGCCGGTGCCGGCTTTGATCTCATCGCAATCCTGCGGCTGTTGGATCTTTCCCTGGCTCTTCTCAGCCGAACGTTGTTGGGCGGGCGTCTTCCCTTCCCCGCGTGCCTGTCCGGACTCGGCCGCGACGAGCTGGACCTGCAGCAGGGAGCCGGCCAGCACGACACCGCACATCGACAGAAGTGATCTCATACGCATCACGATTTCCTCCATCATCCGGAGTGACTCTGGGTCCGATCGTATCGGTCGGCACGTGAGCACCACCATCAGCCTCGGTCGTGTCACTGCGTCAACGTTCTCCCCTGCCCAGCGACAGTCCCAGGCGTACGGAAGGGATCGTCTGTCGGACGGACTGTCCCTGAATAGAACAAGGTGTTCGAATGGTGAACGCCGACGACCGCATCATGAGTGCCGGAAAATGGGTTGTTCGCGTCTTGCCGGCGGCGAAGCGAAATGCCGCTTCCTCGCTGAAAAGCCGCGGCACTCGGCAATCTCTGGCCCTTCGTCTGAGATGTGTCATCGATCGGCGGCGCGGCACTTGCAATTGGCATCGGGAAAGCTTCACTTCGCCAATCACGAGGAGGTGCGAGATGGCGGCACAGACGGAAAGCGTGAGCGAACGGATGCAAGTCGTCGTGGGCACAAGCCGCCGCTCACTGATGCAGGAGCGGTGCTCTCGTTGTGGCGGATTGATGGTCGCGGAGCGATGCATCGATCTGCTCGACGACACCGGTCAGCTCGAGTTCACAGCCGACCGCTGCATTCAATGCGGCGAGGTCGTCGATCCGGTTATTTTGAGCAATCGCATGGCCAATCAGGTGCGCGCCGAGGCGTCGCGATTGGCGAAGGTCGCCTAAGCGAGATCGCGAAGAGCGCGTCTGCGCCGTGGAGCGCCTGAAGGCGTCTCGTCGCGGTGCAGACGCCGGCAAAGCGGTTTTGCTCCGCCGTGGTAGTGCAGTAGTATGGTTCGCTTTGCCGGCATGCGCTCATCGCACACACCGGCGTGCGCCGCTCCGTCACCCGCTCCTTCCGCCCGTCCCGGCTCCTGACCGCTGGTTCTCCGCTATGTGGAAACGAGTTGCCGCATGGTCCGTCGCACTCGTCGCTGGACTTGTCCTCTTGCTCCTGCTGACGTTCACGTTCATTGATGAGCCGCTCCGCCGCTATCTCGAAGGACAGTGGAACCAGCGAGTCGAGGGCTACACGTTTCACATCGGTAATCTGAATCTTCGTCTGGTGACACTCGGCGTGGAGCTCGAAGATGTGACTTTCCGGCAGAAAGAGCATCCCGACCCACCGATCGCCCGCATCCCGAAATGGGTCGCGGGAATTCATTGGCGCAATCTGCTCTCCGGCAACCTCGTCAGTGACCATCGCGTGGAACGCCCGGTTGTTCAGTGGACCCGGGCGCAAGCGAAAGAAGCCAAGAAGGATCTCCAAGAAAACAAGGCCGAGGTGAGACGGCGATGGCAGGAGGTCGTCGAATCCATCTATCCGATGACGATCAACGAATTCACGGTCACGGAAGCCGAGATCACATACCTGGACGATCGGGCCGCGACGCCGATTCGGCTGAAGCCGGTCGATCTCCATGTGACAAACGTCAAAAACGTGAAAGCGAAGCCGGACGACTATCCATCCGATGTGCATCTCGAGGCGCAGCTGGACGAAGGAGGTCGTATTCGCATCGACGGCAGCGCCAACCTGTTCGCGACTCCGTATCCCGCCGTGAACGCGGAGGTGGCCTTGCACGGTCTACCGCTCGGTCAGTTCGCGAGCGTCCTCAGCCGGTACCACGTGCAACTTCGCCAAGGGGTGGCGTCGGCAGAGGGTTTGCTCGAGTATTCACCGTGGATGACCAGGGTCGATCTGCGATCACTCGCCCTCAAAGATGCGAAGTTGGACTACGTCGACGAGGGGGACAGCGAGCCGGCACGGCGCAAAGGCAAGAAAGCCCTTGATGTCGCTCAGGACACGATGAATCGGCCCGGTCTCGTCCTGAAGATCCGGCAGGGATGATCGAGAACAGCGAGTTCGGGTTCGTCAACCAAGAGGCGAATCCGGATTATCGAGTCTACGTGACCGGGGCGGACGTGTATATCGAGAACTTCAGCAATCGGCTGGAGGAGGGGACGGCTGTCGTCCGGCTCCGCGGCATGCTGATGGGCAGCGGGGCCGCGACGGTGAGGGGGACGTTTCGGCCGGAAAGGAAGTCACCCGACTTCGATCTCGACGTCCAAATCATGAGGACGGAGTTGAGGTCGATGAACGACGTTTTCCGAGCCTATGGCGACTTTGATGTGGCCGAGGGGGAGTTTTCGTTCTTTAGCGAGCTGAGGGTGAAAGACGGAAAGGTGGACGGCTACGTGAAGCCGCTCTTCAAGGACGTCGATGTGTACAACCGTCGACAGGACGAGGGCAAAGCCCTCTTCAAGCAAGCGTACGAAGGCGTGGTGGACGGCATCACCGCTCTGCTCTCAAATCAACCGCGGGATGAAATGGCGACGAAAACCGATATCGGCGGGCCCGTCCGTACTCCCCGCGCCGATACGTGGAAAGTCCTCGCCAATCTGATCCGCAACGCCTTTTCCCAGGCGATCCTCCCTGGCCTCGAGCGCCAGGAGCACGGGCTGTCGTGACATGGCGACTGATTCTTCAGCGGCGTCGATGACCAGTGCGTCCCCCGTCCGAAATCCGTGGAAGCTCGGCGGACTGGGGGTCAAGGAACTCGCGCGGCGCGTGTGGTTGGAAAGCCAAGAGGACGAGCTGCTGGGCCGCGCGGCGCAGCTCGCCTACTATTTCCTGCTCGCGCTCTTTCCGGCGCTGCTGTTTCTTACCGCCCTGCTCGGGCTCTTTCCTGTTGAACGCGTGATGCCCGAACTGATGGCTTACCTCCGAACCGTCCTGCCGCATGAAGCCTTGACGCTCGTGGAAAAATATCTGCAGCAAGTCGTCGAGGGCAGCGGGGGCGATATCCTGTCGCTTGGGCTGCTCGGCGCGTTGTGGGCCTCGTCGAGCGGCATGACGGCGATCATGGAGGCGTTGAACGCCGTCTACGACGCCCCCGAGACGCGGCCGTTCTGGCGGGTCCGCCTCGTCGCCATCGCGCTCACGGTCGGTTTGGCCGGGCTCATCATTGTGTCGATTACCTTGGTCCTCTACGGCGAGCACATCGGTCGGTGGGTGGCGGATATCGTCGGCCTGGGCTGGCTGTTTACATCCCTGTGGCTGATCTTGCAGTGGCCGGTCGTGATCGTCCTCATGCTGATCGCAATGGCGATCATCTATTACGTCTCGCCCAACGTCGAACAGGACTGGCGGTGGGTCACGCCGGGGTCCGTCGCCGCGGTCTTGCTGTGGCTGCTCGTGTCGCTCGGCTTCAAACTGTATGTCGAGAATTTCGGCAACTACAACAAGGCCTACGGCTCGATCGCGGGCGTCATCGTGCTCATGCTTTGGTTCTATTTGGGGGGCATGGTGTTGCTACTCGGAGGTGAAATCAACGCCGAAATCGAGCGCGCGGCCGCCGCACAGGCCGACAAATATCAGCAGCCCCGGCCACTTCGAAAGGTCGGGTCACAGTAGAAGCCTGTAGGCTTCCGTTGCACAACCGAAAGGGTCGTGGACCGATATGGTCTTTGGTGAAACCGGTTTAAAGATTATCCGCTAGTCGAGTGAAAAGAGAACAAGAAGGAGCACGCTATGATAACCCCGACAGTCGATGTCCCCGTCGGTCCGATTGATCAGCCATCCGCGATTCACAGCCAGCCGTCTGTTGATGAATGGGTGATTGCAGTTCTGCGCCAGCACGGCACGCAGACCTTGGATCAACTGGGACGCCTCTTGCCGGAGGCGAACTGGGCGCAATTGTTCTTGGCCATCGACCGTCTCAGCCATACCGGCACTATCACCCTGTGGTCGCCGGGATTTGGCGATTACCTGATCAGTGTGAACGACAGCGCCATGTCCTGATTCGCCCGGCTCCATCCTTATAGGGAAACTAGATAAGGATGGAGCCGTCTTGACCGCCCTCCTCGATCCTCGATCTACCGCCCCGTACAATCCCTATGCTACCATCCGCGGTTCGTGCTTTGGATTGTCCGTGACCGGTAGATGCTGCTCGTCCTGTTGGTTGTCACGCTCGTCGCCGCCGTCGCTCCCTCAATGGCCGAATCGCCGGCTCCCAGCGTTCATTGGGGCGCCATCTCCTATCCGGACCAAGGTCGGCTGCTCGATACGGGGCTGACCTTGAACCGGTTCACGGAATTCAATTCCGACCGACAGCGCTTCAACGCCATTCGGGAATCGTCCGGCTTCAACTTCGCGACCATTAGCTGGAGCGAACACTATGAGCGATGGAAGGACTGGAGTACGAACGTCACGGTGGGAGCGGGACCCACACGAGATCAGCCGACCAACGCGCTCCAGAACCAAGGCGTCCATCGGTGGCTCGGCTTCAAGCCGGTTCCCGTCGACGCGACGCGCGAGGCGAACGACTTCATGATCGATGGGTCCGCAACGCGCTGGGCGACGCTGCTACGAAATCAGCGAACGGGGTTCGCCGGAGGCGGCTTCTCTCTAGGATCGTTGTATCAGGAAGCGTATGCGAGGATCGGGATTCGGAGATTCCCGATCGCGGACCTCTTCGGCCTGTCCGAGACGTCGCCGGAAGCGTGGGCACCCATTGCGCGTTCGGTTCGCTTCTCGGCCATGGGCCGCTACAGCCGGATCTGGCCGGGTGCCGCGTACCATGAGGTCAAGCCGATGTCCTATCTGGCGCAGGTCTCAATGAGCGTCGGCGATTACACCGGAGACCCGTTTCATCCGTTGTGGGAGTTCGAATTTGCCTTCACGGTCGATTCGGGCCTCTTCGTCAATACCGCAGGGAACTCGATCGAGGAACGATTCGGGTCCGCGTTGTTGCGGGTGGCATTCGTCACATTCGAAGCGTGGAACGACAGCATCAACGGGCGGGACAATGGCCCGACCTACGGTGGCCGTTTCACCATCGACGTGTTTCAGATCTCGAAGTACCTAAGATAAAATCAGAGCAGGATGTGCAAAGGCGTCGAGCCCGCCAAGACCGCTCTTTCGCAGGCTGTATACTCGATTTCGGCAATTTACGTCGCGCCCCGCGACACCTCTTTCGGCGCCCGTCGGCACTGCCGGTGGGTGACTCTGGCGCGCTACAGCGCATTACTTGGCAAACGGTATGGACCTGTCGCGTTGCCCGTTGGTAGGTCTGGCGCGCCATTGCTCTTGCATTGGAACTCGGATGAATCGCGCGCCAAGAACTATGGTTCCACGACGACATCGACGTAGGCCGGCAGACTTTCCGCGCCCTTCCGGTCGCTCACCCGCAGTTTGAACCGATACAGCCGCTTGTCGGATACCATCGGCGCGACGAAGGAGGCGACCGGCATGTTGGGATCCAGAAGCGCCACCTTGCTCCCCCGTACCTGACTCCAGGCATAGAAGAGCGCTTCGCCCTCGGGATCGCGGCTCTTCAGGCCGCTCAATTGAACCCGGGTGCCCGCCTTGACGACGCGATTCGGCCCCGCGTCGGCGATTGGGAGTTCGTTCGGTTCGTCGTTGACCTCGACAATCACGTCCAAGTCGGCCTGCTTGCCCCGATTCTCCACGGTGATCGTCGTGCGTCCGTTGCCGACGATCTGGAGCAAGCCTTGCGGGTGGACCTTGATGACTTTCTCATTTGAGGACCGATAGCTCGTCCCGGTTCCCGGGGTGCGGATGTTGCGCACCACACCATCGGAAAAGATGCCGACGACCGGCAGGTCGAAAATCTTCCCCAGCGAATCGACGTGGCCGTAATCGGCGCTCTGTCCGGCACGCCCGAGACGCAGCGGCTTATCGGTTTCGAATTCGATCGCCGTGAGCTCGGCCGGCGGTTCGACCGTCACGACGATCTCGTCGAACACCGTCCGGCCGCCCAGACGGCCGCGCGAGATCTCGGCGACCGCGAGCAATCGCATCGGCCCGATGCCGTCTTTCGGCACCGGCAAGCTTCCCCCGTAGGGCGGATCACTGGAGGCGGTTGAGACCAACGACGCGGCGGCCACGATCGACCCCATCGCGGTCGGGTCCTCTTGCTCGACCAGCGTATCGTCCAATTCGCCGTACCAATAATAACGGACCTGCACGACGCCGGTATCGTGGCCGAGATCCACCTTGACCGGCGTCGGCTCACCGGCTTTGACCGTTGCCCCTGCAGTGGGAGTGAGGATCGTGAAGGCCTGCGCCGATCCTGCGCCGGCTGCCCACACGGCCGCCGTCACCATCATGAAAGAGAGAGCTAGGAGGGCGGGCAGACCGGTCGGCTGCGTGCGGGCCATGTCAGCGCTCCAGGTGGAAGGGCACATCGGTCAGGATGACCCGTTCTTTGAAGAGCAGGGCGGCCTTCAGCATCAGCGCCCGCTGGTTGTGCAGAATGTTCTGCCACCAGCGGGCAGGAAGAATTTCCGGAATCACGACCGTCACCCACCCTTCGGGATCCTTGTGCAGCAACTCCTCGATATAGTCGAGCAGCGCCCCGAGCACCGAGCGATATGGAGAGGGCAGGACCACGAGGTGTACGCCGCATCCCCACTGCGCCCACTTGATCTCGGTGAGCGCGGTGTCCTCCTTATCGACGTCAACCAGCACCGCTCGAATATCGCTCGCGTGGCTTCGGGCATAGTCGAGCGCGCGCAGCACGGCCCGGTTGACGCCGCTGATCGGGATGATGACCGTGTTGCGTTTCGGTTGCGGCGGCCGGTGGTCGCGGCTCAAGGCGATCTGTTGTTCAACGGCCACATAGTGCGCGTGCACCGAACGGAACCAGGTGATGATCAGCGGCAGCAGGCCGATCACGATCCAGGCGCCATGCGCGAATTTCGTTCCCGCGATGATCAAGGTTGCGATGCCGGTCGTGACGGCGCCCAGTCCGTTGATCATGAGGCGTTTGCGCCAATGCCGTCCACCCTTGACGAGCCAGTGCTTCACCATCCCGGCTTGCGACAATGTAAAGGAGAGAAAGACACCGACCGCGTACAGCGGAATCAACGCGTGCGTCTCGCCGCGGAACGCGACGATCAGCAGGCACGCGAACAGGCCCAGTAAGATGATGCCGTTGGAGAAGACCAGCCGGTCGCCGCGATTCTTCATTTGGGCCGGCATGTAGCCGTCGCGTGCGAGAATCGACGCCAAGCGGGGAAATCCGTTGAAACTGCTGTTCGCCGCCAAAATCAAAATGGCCATCGTCGACGCTTGGACCAGGTAGTAGAGCGGGCCGCCGCCGAACGCGATCCGCGCGATTTGGGAGACGACGGTCTCATCGTCTTTCGGCAGAACCCCATAGTGATACGCCAGCGTCGAGATTCCCAAGAAGAGCGTCCCGAGGACGCCCGCCATCATGAGCATCGTCGTGGCGGCATTTTTCGATTCCGGTCGCCGGAACGCCGAGACGCCGTTGGAAATCACTTCGACGCCGGTCAACGCGGTACACCCGGATGAGAAGGCCCGAAGCAGAAGGAAGACCGTCAAAGCCTCCGCTTCGCCTCGGGCGGCCGCAGCCATCGGTGTGGCGTCCGTCTTTCCCAATAGCATTTGCACGAAGCCGACGACAATCATGAGGAGGACCGAGCCGATGAACAGGTAGGTGGGGATCGCAAAGATTTTTCCCGACTCCCGGACGCCGCGCAGGTTCACGAGCGTGACGATCACGATCGCCAGCAGGCCGAGGGCTTCACGATGTGCAAAGAGGCCTGGAAAGGCGGACGTCAGGGCCGCGATGCCGGCGGCGACACTGACCGCGACGGTCAGGACATAATCGATGACGAGAGCGGCTGCCGCGGTCAGCCCCGCCATTTCTCCGAGGTTCGACCGCGCGACGACGTAGGCGCCGCCCCCGGCCGGGTACTCAAAAATGATCTCGCGATAGGACATCGTCAGGATCGCCAGGAGCCCGACGATCATCAGGCTGACGGGAATGGACCAGGCAACGGCGGCCGTGCCGGCCAGGACGAGCACGAGCAAGATTTCTTCAGTGGCGTAGGCGACTGAGGAGAGGGCATCGGAGGAGAAGACGGCCAGGGCCAGGCGCTTGGAGAGTCGTTCGTGCGCCGCCTGCGTGGTCTTGAGGGCCGGCCCCACTAACCAGCGCTTAAGCACCATGGCGCATTATCGCACAAGAGCGGTGACGACTGTAAAGGCTCGAACGCCTCGGAGCGGCTCTGCTGACGGCAGGTCGCGGCTCACGGAGGGCGGTGAAGTGGTGGCTCCTGCTTCGCGGGAAGTGGCACGACTAATTTTCGTCGACGCCGCTCACCGCTATTCGTCTGACAAGCCGACGATCACTGCAAAAATTACGCATTGACAGAGCCTGGCAAGTTGAGTATCGTTAAGCCCCTCTAGGTGTCGATCTCCCAGCAAACGGAACGGATACTCGGTTCAGTGCGAGAGTGAGCAGCCTGCCGGTGTAGCGTCAACTTCATCAGTCCTCTCTATCCATAATGTAAGGAGGCCGGTCCATGTATCATCATCTAATGCATCGTTGTCTCGGTCGAATGCTCGGCCTGGCAGCGACGGGAGCGCTCTTGTGGCTTCCGATCACCGTGTCGGCTCAATCGGCCGGCACCCACGCACAGCACGCTTCGACCCAGCCGACCCCCGCTTGGGCCGAAAAGCTCAAAGGCCAGACGGTCGTCGAGGATACGATCGAAGGGCGACCGGAGCGTGCGGCGATGGTCGAGCAGCAGCACGAGCGGATCATGCATCAAATCATGAACGATCCGCAGGCTCAGCAGGTGAGCACCGGCATGTACAACTCCATGTCGATGCTCCACCAGTACGGAGCCGGCGGACAGGACCTGTTGCTCATGTCCGACCCGCGCACGGAACCCGTGTCGGCCGGTGGTCGCTGTCCCGCTCACGCCCCGGTCCGTCAGTACGACATCTCGGCCATCAACGTCGAGATCACGCTGAACCAATGGCTCGATTATTATCCCGGCTACATGTATGCGCTGACCGAGGACCTCGATAAGATTCGCGAGGAAGAGGCCAAGAACAAGGCCGCCCGGGAAAAGGAAGGCTTCGATCCGGGTGCGGTGCTGCCCGGCGTGCAGGCCCAGTGGATTCAGCCCCTGGTCATCCGCGGCAATCAGGGCGATTGCATCAAGATCAAGCTGGAAAACAAGCTCGAGGGCGGCGAAGACGTGAGTCTCCATATCCACGGCTCCAATATGGTGGTCAGCGCCACCGGCAAGCCGGCGACGACGACCAATCCCGACTCGATTGTCGCGCAGAACAAGACGGTCGAAATGGAGTGGTACATCCATCCCAACACGCAAGAGGGTGGGCGGCAATTCCATAGCTACAGCAACGATCGTGAGCTGACCGTGATGGGCTTGTTCGGGACGTTCGTGGTCGAGCCGAAGGGGTCGGAATATTTTGAGCCTCTCGGGAGCGGGGAGCCGACGCCGCAACGAAGCGGCTGGCAAACCATCATTAAGAATGGAACCGGCCCGGACTTCCGCGAGTTCGTGCTGATCTATCACGAAGTCGGCGATGAGGCGTTCCGCCCGGTGAACAAGAAGGGCGAGTTCCTGCCGCAGCGCGATCCGTTGACCGATGCGTATCGCCCGGGTGGCCGCGCGATCAACTATCGGAGCGAGCCGTTCGGTATCAATAATATGCACGTGCAGCACGAGTACTTCGGGTTCGAGGATGAGTCGATGGGGTATAGCTCCTATACCTTCGGCGATCCGTCCCCCACGATCCCGCGGTCGTACATCGGCGACCCGGCGAAATTCCGGCTCGTGCACGGTGGCTCCGAGGTGTTCCACTCGCACCATCCGCACGGCGGCTCGATTCGATGGCCGCGCAGCCCGCGTGCCATTGACGAGATGCCCCTGTGGCACGCGGCGAAGAACGGCCCCGTGAAATATCCGGTGATCCGCGCGAAGACCGACCGGGTGGACGTCGAAGTGATCGGCCCGTCCGAAGCACTGGATCTGGAGACGGAGTGCGGGTCGGGTCTGTGCCAGCAGGTGGCGGCGGACTTCCTCTTCCACTGTCACGTGGCGCACCACTATGTGGCCGGCATGTGGGGGTACTGGCGCGTGTACAACACCATTCAACAGGGTGATCTGCACAATGACTCGATGCCGGACCTCCGCGAGCTGCCCGACCGCAAGGGTCGCATCAAGGCGCCGGTGACCTCGGATCAATTGGTCGGTCGGACGGTCGATTGGTTTGGGAAAATGTTCAAGATCGTCGACAAGGGAAAGTCCGTCTGGAAGGGCAACCCGGCGGTCGTGAACATCAAGGATTGGGTCGAGATGCAGTTGCCGCCGCAGGGTAAGCCCGGTCACAAGGACGACGAGCGCGGGCAGACGATTTCCTATGATGCCACCGTGCTCGATTGGGTGTGGAACGGCAACCGTGCGATGTCGGAGAAGGAAAGCACGATTGACAATCCGAAATACAAATCCAAAACCCCGGGGCAGCGTCGGGCGATCATGTTCGAGCCCGCCACCGGGAAAGTGTCCTGGCCGCATCTGACGCCGCATTTCGGCAAGCGCGTCATGTTCTCGCCGGGGCACGTCGGCGCGCCTTGGTTGGAGCCGATCCATGTCGATGAGAACGGCGAACGCACCGCGGAAAATGCCATCCCGGGGGAGAACGGCCGGTGGAGCTTGTGTCCGGAGAACGCCGGGCGCAAGTACTACAACATCCACTTCATCAAGCTCCCGATCACGATGGCGAAGAAGCAAGGCAACGAGCCGCCCGTGGTCGATCCCACCGGGTTGATCTATGTCTTGCATGAAGAAGAAGCCGCGATTCGGGCCAACGACGATTTGAAATATCCGTTGGTCTATCGTGCGAACATCTACGATTGCGTCGATTGGATGTTGACGAGCGAGTGGGAGGACGACGACTACACGAACTTCCAATCCTCGAAGATCAACATCCACCCGCACTTCCTGCAGTTCGACAACTCGGCGTCGGACGGCGTCATCACCGGCTTCTCCTATGAGCAGTCGGTCCGGCCGTTCACGATGCTGGAAAAGAAGAACAAGAAGGGCCTGCCGGCGCCGATGAACACGGTGGTCACCGCCGCGGCGAAGAAGGGCGCGCGGACGATCCAGGTGAAGAACGCGGCGCAGTATCATCCGAACACCGAGATATTGATCGGTGCGGATAACGTGAAGGGCAACGAGGTGCAGCGGATCAAGGAGATCAAGGGCAACACGATCACCTTGCAGAAGCCGCTGCGATTCGATCACCCGACGAACGACATCGTGACGGTCGAATTCGTCCGTCAGCGGTTGTGGGCGGACTCGGACGTCGGGACGGTCTTCTGGCACGACCACGCGTTCGGCGCCACGACGTGGCCGCACGGCGGGTTCGGCACGCTGATCGTCGAGCCGGTCGGCTCGACGTATCACGATCCCAAGACCGGCAAGGAAATCCGGAGCGGCCCCATCGCCGATATCCGGACCTCCGAGCCGGTGGGCTATGGGGTGAACGGCAGCTTCCGCGAGTTGATGGTGCAGGTACACGACACGGTGCCGCACACAGTCAACATTGTGACGGCGGGCAATCCGCCCGGTCAGCCGGTGGAAGTCGCGTTGGAGGCCGGCAAGACCGTGTCGTTCATGATGCCGGAGAAGCTGTACATGTCGCCGATGCCGTTCCTGAACGGCGGCACGCATACGACGGGCAGCGGGTTGAACTTCCGGGCCGAGCCGATCGCGCAGCGGTTGGCCGGCAACCCGGACGCCTCGCAGCTCTTCAACAGTGCGATCCACGGCGATCCCGACACCCCGCTGCTGCGGGCCTATGTCGGCGATACGATGGTCTTCCGGCTGCTGCATACGCTCATGAACGAGACGATGACGTGGACGCTGTCCGGTCACACGTTCCTCTCGGAGCGCTATGCGGGCGATGCGAACCGGAAGTACTCGATGCACATCGGTATCGCGGAGCGCTACGATCTGGTGGTCCCGCAGGCCGGCGGTCCGAGGCTGCAGGCCGGCGACTACATCCACTTCAATGGCCGGTCCTCGAAGTTCTCGGAAGGCGGCTGGGGCATCGTGCGCGTCTACGACAAGGAGCAGCCGGACCTGCAGAAGCTCCCGGCCGGCTACTCGGGACGGAACGAAATTCCGGAAGCGCGGCCGATCTGTCCGGCCGACGCCCCCGTGAGGACGTTCAACGTCGTCGCGATGGATTATCCCTCGATGAAATTCAACCCGAAGGCGCCCGAGTCGATCGAGGTGGACTTCGAGCGGAAGATCCAGATCACGAATCCCGACGCGAAGATTTACGCGCTCGAGGAGGATGTGACGCGCGTCGCCGAAGGGATGCAGCCGATGCCGCTGACCCTGCGTGCGAATGTGGGCGATTGCATCAAGGTGAACCTGAAGAACAAGATGAAGGGCAGCAAAGCCTCGTTCTCGGCGATCGGCCTTGCGTTCGACCCGAAGGATTCCCTGGGCGCGAACGTGGGTCGGAATCCGGGCGACCAAACGGTCGCACCGGGTGAAAGCCGGACCTACACCTATTACGCGGACCCGTTCCTAGGTGAAGCGTCATCCTTGGTGTGGGACTGGGGCAACGTGATGGTGAATCCGCGGAACGGGTTGTTCGGCGCGGTGATCATCGGGCCGAAGGGCTCGAAGTATCGCGACCCGAAGACCGGTGCCGACATCTCGACGAAGAACAGCTGGGTCGCTGACGTGATCGTCGATCGGTCGATTCCGGGCAACGAGATGCGGGCCAACTATCGGGATGCGGCCCTCTTCTTCCAAGACGAGGACAACATCATCGGCACGAGTTTCATGCCGTACGTGCAGAACGTGGCCGGCCTGACCGGGGTGAACTATCGGTCGGAGCCGTACAAGTACCGCGAGGAAGCCGGCTGCTCGTTGGGTAAGATGTTCCAGCCGTGCACGGCCGACAAGCCGGAAGATCCGGTGACGCCGATCATCGAGGCGCATGCCGGAGACCCGGTCCGTATCCACGTGTTCGGTGCGAACAACGAGCAGAACCAGATGTTCAGCGTCGAGAAGCACGAATGGCCGATCGAGCCGTTCATGCGCGGAGCTGACCAGATCAGCGTCGTCGAGTTCTCCGGCTCGGAGGCCATCGACGCCTTCCTTCCGTCCGCGGGCGGCGTATACCGCTTGGCCGGCGATTATGTGTACAGCAACCAGCGGTTGCCGTACTCACAGTCAGGCCAGTGGGGCTACCTGCGCGTGTTGCCGGCTGGCGATCAGCGCTTGCTCCCATTGAGCGGTGCGGTCGCGGGCTCGAAGAAAGCGGATGCCGGCGAGCCGGAGATCAACGCGATTCCCGTCGCGTCGAAGTAACGGCTTGCGTGGGCTGAACGAGGGGGAGCCGTGCGGCTCCCCCTTTTTTTTCCATCGGGCGGTGAGTATGATAAGCGAATGTGAATGACGTCGTCGGAGGACTACATGCGCGTGTTTGGCTTACTCGTCTGCCTATCATTTCTGCTCGTGGCATCGATTGCCGGAGCATATGAAGAAATTGCGGTGACCGATGGCGGCACGATTACCGGGAAAGTGACCATTGCGGGCGGCAAGCCCACTCCCAAGGCCTTCAACCTTGTGACGTTTCCCGATCCCGTCTACTGTGGGCGCATTTCGACCGGAACCGGCTGGCGGTTGCTGGAGGAATTCAATATCAGTGACGACGGCGGCCTCAAAGATGTCGTCGTGTGGTTGGCCGATGTGCCGAAGGGCAAGCCATTCAAGTTCCAGCCGCCGGTCATCGAGGCTCGTGACTGCCGGTTCCTGCCGTTTGTGACGACGGTGCGAAATCACAGCGATGTCGTGGTGGTCAATATGGATCCCGTGATGCACGACATTCAGGCGTACGAGACGTCTCATCTCGGACCGCGCGTGCTGTTCAATACCCCATTGCCGATGAACCCGCATCACAAGCGGGAAGTCGGAGCACACACACACGAGCATCTGGCCGGTGAACCGATGACCGAGCCGGTGAATTTGACCAAGGGCCGCCGGATCTTCGTCATGCAGTGCGGCTTCCATGCGTACATGGTGAGCTGGGGACTCGCGGTCGAAAATCCCTATTACGCGATCACAGGGCCCGACGGCTCATTTACGATCGATGATGTGCCGCCCGGAGAGTATGTTCTTGTCGCGTGGCATCCCGAGACCGGTCCGATGGTCGAACAAAAGGTGACGGTGCCGGCCAAGGGGAGTGTCACCGCGTCCTTCGATCTGAAGGCACCGACCGGCCGGCGCAGCGCGCACGAGATGGTCGACAATCCGCATTTCGGCATCGAGGCGCTCGGTCGCCCGCTCGAAATCATCCCGACCCTCAAACGCCAAATCCCATAACGCAGCACGAGGAGCAGATCGTGACAAAATCATTGCGCTGGCAAATTGCGGTGAGTCTTGCCACGTCGCTGTGGCTGTCTGTGTTCGGGCTTCGCGCATCGGCCTATGAGGTCCTCGACGTCAAAGATGGCGGGACGATCACGGGTGTGGTGACGTTGAAGGGTCAGATTCCGGCCCCCAAGGCCTTCAACCTCGTCACGTTCCCCGATCCCGAATATTGCGGGCGGATCTCCAACGGGCATGGCTGGCGGTTGCTGCACGATTTTCGCGTCGATGAGCAGAGCGGACTCTATGGCCTGCAAGATGTGGTCGTGTTCTTAGAGGGTGTGCAGGCGGGAAAGTCGTTCGATCTGTCCGTTCCGCGTGTCGAGGCGCGTGATTGTCAGTTCAACCCCTTCGTCACGGTCGTCCGCGACCAGCATGCCGTAGAAGTCGTGAACATGGACCCGGTCATGCATGACATCCAGGCGTACGAAACCTCGCGCGAGCTCGGAACCCGCGTCCTCTTCAACTCGCCGCTGCCGATGAACTCGGAGCACAAACGCGGAGACCTGCATGCGAGCCATACGCACAAGCCGGGCCAGTCGATGCTCGAAAAAATCCATCTGAGCAAGGGCCGTCGGTTTTTCGTCATGCAGTGCGGCTTTCACGCTTATATGGAGAGTTGGGCGGTGGCGGTCACCAACCCATATTATGAGATCACGGATAAAGCGGGAGCGTTTGCGATCGACGATGTGCCGCCCGGGACCTATCGTCTCGTCGCGTGGCATCCGTATGTCGGCTCCATCGAGGAGCGTATCGTGACCATTGAGCCGAAAGGGTTGACGCGCGTCAATCTATCCTTGCCCGCTCCGGTCGGCCGCCGAACGGCTTATGAGATTATGGAGCCGGCCCGCTTTGGGCCGGCGGCGCTCGGTCGGCCGGTCACGATCGAGCCGCTCGTCGAGCGTCAAGAGTAGTGACGCCGATCAGTTCTCGACTCAGTCACTACCACACCGTCAGGCGTGTCGTTCGTGTGTCCTGTCGAGCCGCAGGACAGCTCTCGCTGTCCGTCGCGTTGGCATTCCTCTTTGTTCACCTTCCCGCATTTGCCGGTCCCCTTGATGACGCGAAGCGCGCGTTCGAACACAAGGACTATGAGCGCGCGCTGTCGCTTGTCGAGCCATTGATTCGTGATCCGAAGATCGCCGCCGCCGCTCGACAGTTAAAAATCAAGGCCCTGCTCAAGTTGCAAAAGCCGGTGGACGCGTTGACCGAATACGACCGCCTCACCGAGCAGGCGGGGCGCGATGATCGTGGCCTGCTGCGGGAGCTTGCCGTCGCCTTCATCATTCCCATGCTGAAAGATATGCGCGAGCAGATACGGGGCGCGGGCTACACCGCCCTGAAAGAGCTGGACTCCGACGAGACGATTCCCTATTTCGAGGACGGCCTGAGCGATGGATCCGGGCTGGTGCGAGCGCTTGCCGTTGAAGGTCTTGGACGGCTCGCGACCGGTCGGCGATCTGCGCGGATTCAGCAGGCGCTGGAAGATCAAGCCGGGATGGTCCGCGTGGCGGCCCTCAAAGCGCTTGCACGGTCCGATGATCCGGCTGCTCAAGCCAAGATTCGAAAGGCGCTGACCGATGATCAACCGATCGTCCGGATTGCGGCCGCCGGCGCGCTCCGCAAGTTCGATCGCAACGCCGCGTGGGAGCGGGTGCGGCAGGCGACTGCCGCGGCGAATCCCGATGAACGAGCCGCCGCCTTGCGCGCGCTCGGCGAGAGCCGTGATCCTCGCGCCTTGCCGATTCTGCAAGAGGCCGCCTCCCATCCGCAACCCTCGATTCGCGGCGCCGCCGCAGCGGCTCTCGGCGATCTTGCGCTGAAGGAAGCGACTGCGACGCTGGTCGCGTTACTCGCCGATCCACTGCCGGCCGTCCGCGCGGCGGCCATCGTCGCACTCGGAGAATTGGGCGAGCGAAGCGCGGCGCCCATGGTGGAGAAGAACTTGGAAGATTCCAATCTGCCGGTCCGCGCCGCGTCCATTGCCACGCTGTTGGATCTCGGCGTGCCCTACGAACGTGTATCGGGCGTCGTGGACCATTTGGCGCAGCACACCGATCCGGGCGTGCGGTCGGCTGTCGCGAAAGCGCTGTCGAAGGCGAAGGGAGGTCCGGCGATCGACGTGCTCGCGATGCTACTCGACGATCCGCTCCCTCGGCCACGCATTGCGGCGGCCCGATCGCTCGGGCATATCGGCGGCAACGAGACCATTTCCTTGTTGAAGAAGGCGCTGCATGACCGTGACGAGGCGGTTCGCGCGACGGCGGGCGGCGCGTTGGGGAGAATCTTGAAGGTCGGGGCAAATCAGCGGGTAGGATAAGCAGTGATTACTGCTTGACAGGATTGCGCAAAGTGGAGTATACACTCCTCCCTCGTACTCTCCAAACCCGCTAGGACGGCCCGCCACGACGGTCGAACCAATGGGTGTCAGCCGACCACCGACAGCGCCTGTGATGCCGGCGAGGTGAGTATCCGAGTACGGAGAGCGCGGCCGTCGGCCGACATTGATACGGTGTATGCTGTATTATCGTTTTCTATCACAAGGAGGCAGTGTCATGAAGAAGAGTAGGGTGATTTCAGGTCTGGTCATGGGCGCTTTTTTGTTGGCGCCGTTGTCGGCGTTCGCCGGCGGCACCGTGACCGGTAAAGTAACCTATAGCGGCAAGCCAGAGCAGAAAGAGTTCCTCTTCTCGAAATTCCCCAACCCGAAGTTCTGCCCGAAGAATCCGCACAAGGAATTGATCGACGGGGATAAGCGCTTCCTCAAGACGATCGAAGTGAAGGATGGCGGATTGAAGAACGCAGTCGTCGCGGTTCAGGATGTCGAGGACAAGGCGTTCATCGATGGGTACGCAGGCACGGATGTCGTCGCCGAGTTCTGCGAGTTCCTGCCGTTCAGCGGCGTTGTCGTGGCGCAGAAGAACTTCCGCGTCGAGAACCATGACTCGGACCCGGATGATCCCAAGTCCGTCAAGGGCGTGCTGCACAACCCGCACAGCTTCTTCGTCAAGGGCGCCAGCTCCTCCACCGATTTCAACATCGGGTTGGCCGAGAAGGGCTCGAAGCTCGAGAAGCCGGTGAAGTTCAAGGGCGGACAAGAGAAGACCGGGTCCACATATCGTTTGCAGTGCGATCAGCATGAGTTCATGCAGTCGTTCTTCCTGCCGGTGTGGAATCCCTATCACGCGGTGACGAAGGACGATGGCACGTTCGAGATCAAGGATATGCCGGCCGGCAAGCACAAGATTCTCGCCTGGCATCCGTTCGCCGGGAAGGTCGAGGCCGAGGTCGACGTGCCGGAAGGCGGAACCGTGCAAGCCAAGTTCGAAGTCAAGAAGTAGTTCATCAACGCAGCTTCGTCGCCAAGAAACGGCGGTCGGGTCTTCCGGCCGCCGTTTTCTTTTTCGCCGCTCGGCCGCCAGCCCGTGCGAGCCAACGGAGTGGATTGCGATTCGTGTCGCGCGGGGATCACCAGCTTGCCTTTAGCGCGAGGAACTCGGTAAGATGCCAATCTTCCAAGGAAAGTCTGTCCAATGCCCCGAGGATGGTTGTGCCGCGGGATTTATCGCTCGCCGAAATTTTTCAGCTCGGCTACTACTGGGAAACGAAGATCCTCCTTACCGCTGCCAAGCTGGATCTCTTCTCCCTTCTAGACGGAAAAGATCTGACGGCTCGGGATGTGGCGGACCGCCTCAAGGCTGATGCCGAACGTCTGGAATACTTACTGAATGCGCTGGTCGCTATGGGGCTGTTGTGCAAGCAAGCGGACCGGTTTGCGAATACGGCGGTGGCCGCGAAACATCTGGTTCGGTCGTCACCGGACTATGTCGGCCACCTGCTCGTGTTGCACGACGCGGAATGGGAACACTGGGGAAAGCTCGAAGAGATGATTCGGAGCGGTCGTTCGCCCGCCAGGGGCCACGTCTTTGACACTGACCCGGAACTTGGCGCAAACGTCCTCTCGGTCCTGGACCGTATTGGCCGACACAGCGGGCCTGAGTTGGCGAGACGATTGAAGTTGGAGGAGGTCGGGAGTTTATTGGATCTCGGTGGTGGAGCGGCGACGAATGCGATTGCGTTTTGCCGGACGTATCCCGGCCTTCGCGCCACGGTGTTTGATTTGCCTGCCACCCTGAAGACCGCTGAGCGTGTCGTGAAGGAGGCGGGGCTCGAGGGGCGCATTAGCTTACGGGCCGGTGATTTCAATCGCGATGAATGGGGCGGGCCGTACGACGCGGTGCTCATGTCCGACATCTTGCATTATCAAGGCGAAGCGGCCAATCGTGCCTTGGTCAAGAAGGCCTTTCGGCATCTCACAGCGACGGGCCGGCTGATCATCAAGGATCGGTTCCTCGATGAATCAGGCACCCGTCCGGCGTGGGCGACAGCCTTTGCCGTCCATATCCTGCTCAACACCGAACACGGTCGCTGCTTCAAGGTGTCGCAGGCGATCGAGTGGTTCCACGCGGCGGGATTTCAGACCGTGACGGAGATCGAACGCACAGCGGTGGTACAAGGGGTAAAAGCCTCACCCGACTCGGGATCCAGCCATGACTGAGTGGCTGAAGCAGCCGGGATTCTTCGGCACACATGCGACCATCGGCGCGGACCTCAGTCAACTAATGGCCGCGCTGTTTACTGGCCTATTCGTGGTCGGTTGGGTGCAGGCCAAACGCAACCAGGGAGGCGCGCACCACTGGCTGATGCTGGGCGGGATGATCGCGATGGTGGCCTTTTTTACGACCTATTACTTGTTCCGGCAGCTGGGTGTGCTGGCCTTTGAAGGAAAGGAAGGATTTGGGGGCTCCCAAGAGCTGTACGATCATGTTTTCATTCCACTCCTCACCTTCCACATCATTCTCGTGATCATCGGCCTCGTGATGGCGATTTACATGATCGTCCTCGGCTTCCGGGCCCAGGTCGTTGCCGCCGGAAAACGGATTCTGCGGAACGAGATTCTGCAGACGTCGTCGCGCCGGATGGGAATCGTCTTCGGCGCGATCACCACGCTCGTGCTCCTGCTGTTTGCGTCGCGCGCGATGGCATCGGGATTTTCCATGCGGAAACTGACCGTCTACCTCGGACTGCTGATTCTCATTGCGATCGTCCTGGGAGTCGAAGTGCTGATCCAGCGGATCTGGCCCAATGGCGAACGCCGGCATCGCGTGCTCGGAACGTTCACGATGATCGTGTACTGCGTGCTCTTCGTCACAGGCAGCATCACGTATCTCATGTTGTACATCTTATATCCCGGCAAAATCGGGTGAGGCAGGTGGGATTGAGATGCTGGTGTGTGCCTGCGGCAACTGGATGCATGCGGAAGGGGTCGAAGAGGCGGCGACGTCGGCCGAGGCCGAGGAGTGGCTCGTTCGCCTCGAATGCCGCCGCTGCGATCATCCCGTCGGCGCCGTGGGGCGACCGGAGGATGTTCGCGCTCTCGTCGATCGATTGATGTGGTCCGATGAAGCGAGACACCGCTTCGACAGGCTTCCGCCGTACGTGCAAGTGCTTCTCCAGACAGAGGTGGAAGACTTTGCACGCCGAGAAGGCCACCGGGTGATCACCGAGCTCGTCTTTTCCCAAGCGCGAACCGGCGGGGCGGTCCCCTGGGCGCCGGAGGCCGAGGCACGGCTGGCGCGTGTGCCGGCGGCCGTCCGCGCGATGGCGCGACAGGAACTCGAGCGCACGGCGCTCGAGCGCGGTCACACGGAAGTCACCGTGGCGGTCATGGAGGAAGTGAAGGCGCGGTATTTTGGCATGTTTCAAAAAAGCGATGAGTGTTGAGTGATGGGCGGAAAATAGGATGAAAACCGAGAGTCGGATCCTTCGTATTCTTCTACTCAGCACTCAGCACTCATCACTCAGCACTGGTCTCTCACGATGTTGCACCGATTAGCGCTTCGCGTGCTCCCGAGTCTGGCACTGGCTGTGACCGAGCCCGAGGTTCGGAAACGCAAACGCATCGTCATATTCGTTCCCGGACTCGTCGCGTTCGCTGTCTATCGAGTGGCGAAACACGTGCTGCCGCTCTCGGATGCGCTGACGCTGCTCGCCGTCAGCGGCACGATTTCCACACTGACCGCGATTACCGCGTATCGAGTTGGGCGGGCGAGGCGATGGGCCGAGATTCGACGGGAAGATGGGTTGTACCGCCTTGGGTGGCTCGCGGGGTGGATCGGCTTTGTATATGGTATGCAGCTCTCACTTCTCGTCTTGGCGTTGCTGAAGATTCTCGCGGGCTATGACTTTCTCCTGCATCCCGATGGACCCGCAATGATGGCGATCATCATCGCCTGCACCTCCGTTGCGCGCGATGCGTTCGAGATCGGCCACGTCCGCCGGCTGGAAACAACGGGCACCGCCATTCTCACGTTTCCGGACGGGGTCCACCTCCGTCATTTGATGCGAGAGTTTCCGCGACCTCTGTTTCAGTGGATGGGCCTCGTGGCGGTGCTTTCACTGTCCGTGTCTTGCCTGGCTTGGAGTACGTCGCTCGGCCAAACCGAATTGGCCCAATTCGCGATCGCGTCACTTGTCGGAGGTACGCTTGCGTTGACGGCGTATCTTGCCGGCCAGCAGCGGGCGACCGGCTTGCGGGTTCGTCTCGGTAATGCGTGGTCGGAACTTTTCCGCTTCTGGTGGTGGCCGGGTCTCGCGTTTGCCGCGACCTATTATTTGGCCATGGCCGGATGTGCCGTCTTCGTCTTGAAACGCGATCCGCACGACCTGGTCCTTCAAGCCGGGATGGTCACAGCCGTGGCCCTTCTGATGGCATTGTACGGCTACTACCTCGGTGTCAGGCGGCACTACGAAGACCGGATCAAGCAAGTGATCCCGGCTTCCCTGTTGCGGTGCCCCTTTGTCATGGGCATTCTCAACACGAAGGGTGCGCCGTCGGACGCGGCTGGCGATGACCGCGTCCCGGCCGGCGTGTCGGAACCAATCTTTTCGCAATCCGTGAAGCAAGGATCATGATGCCGATCGTCCTGCCTCGACTGACGGTCACACGTCTTCTTGCACTGCTCCTGGTCGTGCTGTGTGCAGCCTCTGCTGCCGCCCCCCTGGCAGTCGCGGCCGGCGCCTCCTCGTCGCGGGACGTTTATTACTCAACCGAGGGACGCCCGCTGGGGCCCTCCGCGCCTTCGTCGGATACGATAATCTACCCGCGCCTGGGATCGTTCGACAGTCGTCTCGTCGTCTGGTTCGTCACTCAGCAACACACGTACTTCGGCGGCTTCGTCCTCGCGCTCCCGATCTTCTGCGTGATCATGGAAGTCGTCGGCCTCATGGTGCGCGATCGGGGATGGGCGGCGCGGTATGACGCCATGGCACGTGACTTTCTCAAAGTGGCCTTGCTCGCCCTGTCGCTCACCGCTGTCGTCGGCAGCATCATGCTGACTCTCTTCCTCACGCTCTACCCGAGCTTCATGTCCTATATGGGCGGGACATTCAAATCGATGATGCCGGTCTACGCGCTGGTGTTCCTCGGCGAGTCGCTGCTGCTGATTATCTATTACTATAGTTGGGATCGGATGGCGGACCCCGGCCGAAAGTGGCTGCACGCGACGATCGGTGTGATTGCGAATGTGATGGGGGCGGTCTTGCTGTTCCTGGCGAATGCGTGGATCGCCTTCATGATGTCGCCGGCTGGTGTCAACGAGCAGGGCCAATATCTGGGCAACGTCTGGCATCTGCTGCACTCGGCGCTGTGGAACCCGCTCAACGTGCACCGGTTCCTCGCGGATATCATGTCCGGTGGTTCCGTTGTCATCGCCTATGCCGCCTATCGGTTCTTGAAGAGCACGTCCGACGACGAACGCGCGTACTACGATTGGGTTGGGTATGTGTTCCTGTTCGTCACGGTGTGCGCCCTGCTCCCGATGCCGATTGCCGGATACTGGCTGATGCGCTCCGTCTACGCCTTCCGCCAGAGCATGGGCGTGACGATGATGGGCGGACTGCTGACCTGGCTGTTCGTTGTCCAGGCTTTGCTCATCGGTGTGCTCTTTCTCGGCATCAATTACTACATTTGGCAGAGCATGGGCCGAATTCGAGGCGGGGAGCGCTATCAGAACTCTCTCAAGTATCTCGTCTACGGCCTCATGGCGTGCTTGATGGTGTGGCTGACGCCGCACACGATGCTGATGTCCCCGAGTGAGGTAAAGGCGATGGGCGGCGCGCAGCATCCGGTGATTGGGAATTATGGCGTCATGTCGGCCAAAAACGGCGCGATCAATGTGATGATCTGCCTTACCGCCCTCAGCTACATCCTTTACCGCCGCGCGAATCGGACGATCACGGTCCCGTGGGCGCGGACTGGGAACCTCATCCTTGGCGTGCTGTTCGGCGTCGGAATCCTTCACATCATCTGGCTCTCGGTGTATGGCTTTTACCTCCCCGCGAAGATTCGTGTGGCGTTGTCGTCGCCGCAGGCGGCGACGACCTTCTCCGTCCTCTTCCTCGGCTTGTTGCTCAATCGGGCGATGTTGCGCGACGCCATCGTTCACGGACCCATTGAATGGGGAAAGATCTCTGTGCGCGGGATGGTGGCCCTGTTTGGGCTCGCGGCATCGTTCACGTGGGTGATGGGCTTGATGGGGTACATTCGTTCGTCTGGCCGGCTCTCCTGGCATGTGAGTGAGATCATGCCCGACGTCTCGCCGTGGGCCTTCACGCCGTCGCTTGGCTTCGCGGCCAAGATGGTGACGTTGAACATGGTGGTCTTTTGGCTCACGGTGTTGTTCTTGTTTTGGCTCAGCCGTCGGGATGAGCAGTGGGCGATGGCCGAGGGGCAATCCGACGAGCGTGGGCCGTTGCTGACGACGGCAAGCGGAGAGGCACAGCCGTCGTGAGAGAGGGCAGCGTGGCGGGCGTCGCCAGGTTGAAACGAGCACCATGGATCGGGATCGCCGTCGTCGCTGTCTTGGTCGTGTTCCTTTCGTCACAGGCCGCGTGGGCGAACGCCGTGCTCGAGGATTTTCAACATCGGGAGGGCGATGGATTTCCGACCGACTGGCGCAACGAAAGCGGTCGGAGTGAAGCGCGGGCCCGTGAAAGCTATAAGGTGCAGTCGGATCAACGGGGATCTTTCCTCGCCGTGCGCAATGCCGATCAGCGGATCAAGAAAAAGAAGATCGATTGGGATCCCAAAGCCAATCCGATCCTCACCTGGCGGTGGCGTTTGCAGAAGGCGCCCGACGGCGTTGATCCGATCGCCGTCGTCTACGTCACGCTCGACACGGATCTCATGTTCATCCCGGTCTTTACCAAATACGTCTGGAGCGGCACGCGGCCGGACGGTGCGGTGACGGAGGGCGGCATGTTCAGCGGGACCGAAATCGTTGTGCAAAGCGGCGCGAAGCCGGTCGGCGAATGGGTCGAAGAGCGCGTGAATGTGTATGACGATTTCAAACGGATTCACAATCATGAGCCGGCAGCCAAGGCATGGGGCGTTTCGCTGTTTGCCGGGCCCGGTGTGGAGATCGATATCGGACCGCTCACGGTGTCGGCACCGTGAGCGGATAGTGACGCATGGGGAACGCCGCGGTGCGGGCTGTGCCCGTTGTCGGTAAGATCGTCGATGTCGTCCTCGGGACGCTCGTGATGGGGACCGTCGGCAGCTTACTCGGTCTCCTCATGGGACATGAGGCGATGCCGATTGCAATCGGGATCGGGGTCGTCCTGGGTGCGGTGATCGGTCTCTTTCGAGGCCGCGGCTTTCTTGTGAGTATCCTCATCGGCACTATTGCCGGCGGCGCGCTCGCATGGGCCGTCGCCGGTTTCGACAAGATGCTATTCGGGGCCGGGGCGGGTGCCGCGATGGGCGGCTTTCTCGGCGTGCACTCCTCGATGCTGATGGACCTCTGGGCCGAGCGGAAACGGGCGCGGGAATCAGATTCTGCCTCCTGACGGAAAGACTCAGCCATGGAAAATAAAGGTGTGTTGGTCGGTTCGATTATTTTTGTCTTTGCTTCTTTCATCCTGATGATCGTCGGGTTGGTGTACGAATCGTACAAGGCAAAGCAGATGCGGGAATTGGCGAGTTCGATCAAGACCGAGAGTCGATCGACCTCCGTTGTCACACCGCGTGATTATTCGATGTACAAAACCATTGTCGGCGATGACGGACGCGAGATGGTGCAGATCCCGGAAGGGACCTTTACGATGGGGAGCAATGACGGCGATCCCGATGAAGCGCCGGAACATCCGGTCTTTCTCTCTGCGTTCTACATGGACAAGCGGGAAGTGACGCAGGGCGAATACGAGCGCTTTGTCAAAGCCACGAAGCGCGGCAAGCCGTTCATCCCCGTCTTCGAAGACGACCAGTCGAAGATTTTGAAACCCGACCTGCCGGCGATCGGGATGTCGTGGAGCGATGCCGATGCGTACTGCCGTTGGGCGGGCAAGCGCTTGCCGTCGGAAGCCGAATGGGAAAAAGCCGGCCGCGGGGAAAGCAAACGGCGATATCCATGGGGCGATCAATTCGAGACCGGACATGCCAACGTCGACGGCGAAGAAGACGGATTTAAGTATCTCGCGCCCCCCGGCTCCTTCGAATCGGGCCGCAGTCCGTATGGTCTCTACGATATGACGGGCAACGTCGCCGAGTGGGTGGCCGATAGCTACAGCGAGGACTATTATCGGAAGACTCCATTCCGCAACCCACCGGGCCCGGATGAGGGGCAGCACAAGGTCATCCGCGGCGGATCATGGAGAGAAACGCAGCAGAACGCGCGGCTCTCGAAACGGTTTCAGGCCAAGATGTGGCGGACCGACAGCACGATTGGGATACGTTGCGCCAAGGATGTCGATGAGACCGCGGAGCGCGCCGCCAAGACTCCGTGACGTCCAGTCCCCCCGGCCGCGTCGTGCCCTATGTTGGAGACAAGATTCAAGATTGCGCTGTGGCTGACGGTGCTGTTCCTCACCAGTCTGCCCGTGATGGGAATCTTGCGGGGCACCAAGCTGACGCCGTTCGAGGAGGCTCCCGTGCCGGCCGACGCACCGCAGGACCACGCAGCGTCCGTCTCTACAGAAACGCCGGTGGCGGAAGAGATGCTCGTCATCCCGGCCGGTCCGTTTCTGCGGGGCACGAACAGCGGCGGTTTCGATGAACAGCCGGAACGCAGCATCTATTTAGATACCTTCTCCATCGATCGGTATGAAATCACGAACGCCCAATACCTCGCGTTCGTCACTGCCACCAACCATCGGTACCCCGGTCCTCCGTCGCGGTACGCCAAAAACATGGAACGGATGCGGAGCGTCAATCAACCCGTCGTCTATGTGTCGTGGGAGGACGCCGACACTTTCTGCCGGTGGAAGGGCAAGCGCCTTCCGACGGAAGCGCAGTGGGAAAAGGCGATGAGAGGGACCGACGGCCGCTTATGGCCGTGGGGAAACGACCCTGATCCGCGAGGAGCGAATTGGGCCCGCGTTGAGGATGGGTATGAGGTCACAGCGCCTGTCGGAAGATTCCCACGCGATGTCAGTCCTTTTCGGGTGGCTGATGGAGCGGGGAACGTGATGGAATGGGTGTCTGACTGGTATGCGGAGGACGCCTATCAGCAGCCCGTCGACCGCAACCCGGTTGGTCCTGATTTCGGCACCTTCAAGGTCCTGCGTGGAGGCGGGTATACAACGACCGGGATCGATATCCGGATTACGAGCCGGAGCAAAATGGTCCCTGACTTCCGTGATGAGACAATCGGCTTTCGGTGCGCGGTTTCAGGCAGTGTCGGCGGGGCAGAAAAAGGTGCGTCGGAAGCGGGGAAATCATAGAAAATCGAAGTAGTAAAGGATCAGGAACACGGCCAAAATTATATTGACAACCATTCCGGCCAAAACTATAATGTCGAACACTTTTGAATTTTTCTTCATTTTTCTGCCCTTTTGAGAGACAAAACGAAGCGTGAAGAACGATTAACACAGGCCCTCGAAACGTGTCAAGGATTGGGCCGGATCGATCGCGCTAAGGAAGGAGCTCGAATGGAAGCAACGGCTCAGAGCGATATCAGAACCAAGGTCGGCAAGATGATCTTCTATGTGACGTGTGCGGTGAGCCTGTGGTTCTTCTACTGGTTCGCCGGTATTCAGTGTCCTTGCTGATCGGTGTTTCGTTATTCATCCATACTGTCCTCATTGTTGAACGAGGAGTAAAGGACCTATGGGCAAGACTATACTCTACGTAGTTATCTCATTGGCCATCTCGCTGGTCTATTTCACCTTGGTCGATCATTTTTTGATGGAGATGCAGGGCCTCGATTATTGGTATCTTTTCAGGAAGTGATCACTTGTCTCGATGGCCTGAGCTCGCCATTTAATTCGGACGGTGAAGGAGGTTGTTATGGGTAGTGTAACCCGAAAGAAGACGCTGTCAATTATGGCGTTGAGCGCGATGATCGGTCTTCTTTTGTTGCCGATCTTGGTCTCGATTCCGGCGCTCGCAGGCGGGGGAGGGGAAACCGCTGGCGGTCCTCCACCGGACGTCGCTAAGAAAGAGGGCGCGGGCGAGGGCGAGAAGAAGGTCGAGAAGGCTCGCGACGTCTATTACAAGACCGAAGGGATCGTCGTCGGCGCGCCGGCGCCCAAGACGACCGACAGCCCGAAGGATTATCCGCGGTATAACTTCGAGAGCCGCGTCCTGCTCTGGTTTGCCAACCAGCAGCACCTCTACTACGGCAGCTTCGTCCTTGCCGTGCCGATCTTCTGCATGGTCGTCGAGTTCATCGGGATGGTCACGAAAGATAAGGCGATGGCCAAGAAGTACGATCAATTGGCCTACGACTTCATCAAGATCAGCCTCACCGCGTACTCACTGACCGCCATCCTGGGCGGGATCCTCATCTTTACGTTCCTGACGCTCTATCCGTCATTCTTTGGATATCTCTCCAGCATTTTCCGCCCTGTCATGCACATCTATGCGCTCATGTTCGTAGCGGAGAGCGGCACGCTCTACATCTACTACTACGGCTGGGACAAGATGAAGGAAGGCTTGCTGAAGTGGATCCACCTCAGCATGTCCGTCATTCTGAACGTGATCGGGACGGTGCTCATGTTCCTTGCAAACTCCTGGATCGGCTTCATGATGTCGCCGGCCGGGGTCGATGAGCAGGGGCGGTATCTCGGCAACATCTGGCACGTTCTTCACACCGCACTCTGGAACCCGCTCAACTTGCACCGGATCCTCGGGAACATGGCGTTCGGCGGTGGCGTGGTGGCGGCCTATGCGGCGTATCGATTCCTATCGGCGAAGAACGATGAAGAGCGCGCTCATTACGACTGGATGGGCTACATCGCGATGTCGATCGGTGTCGCGTTTTTGATCCCCTTGCCGTTCGCCGGCTACTGGCTGATGCGCGAAGTGTATGCGTATCGCCAGCAGATGGGAATTACGCTGATGGGCGGACTGCTGGCGTGGTTGTTCATTATTCAAGCCACGATGATCGGGATTCTATTCCTCAGCACCAACTACTATCTGTGGCAAGCGCTTGGCCGTATGACGGGGGCCGAGCGGTTCCAGCGGTACATCAAGTATTTTGTCTTCATCCTCGTCTGCGGCTTCTTGATCTTCATTACGCCGCATACAATGGTGATGACGCCGGCGGAATTGAAGGCGATGGGAGGGCAGCAGCATCCCGTGCTTGGTAACTATGGCGTCATGTCCGCCAAGAACGGCGGCATCAACGTCATTATCACCACGACCGTTCTCAGCTTCATTTGGTATCAGCGCGGGAACAAGATTCCGGCGGTATCCTGGTCGAAGTTCGGGAACATCTTCATGGGCTGCTTCTTCTTCCTGGCCTATGTGAACATCATTTGGCTTGCGATCTACGGTTACTACATTCCGGCCAACGTCCGCGTCGGCCTATCGGTGCCGCAGGTCGCCACGACGCTGTCGTGCCTCTTCTTCATGACGGCGCTCAATCTGGCCATGCTGAAGGGCGCGAAGGAGCTGGGGCCGATCCAGTGGGGACGCATCTCGGTGCGGTCGCAATACGCGCTCATCATGCTCGCCACGGCCTTTACCTGGATGATGGGGTTGATGGGCTACATCCGTTCATCGGTCCGACTGTTCTGGCACGTGAACGAGATCATGCGTGACAACTCGCCGTGGGCCTATACGCATACGGTCGGCTTTGCCGCGAACATGATCTCCTTCAACGTGCTGTTCTTCTGGATCAGCATCATGTTCGTCTTCTGGCTCGGCACGCTCGGCGCCAAGAAGGTAGCCGTCGGTGCGAAAGTTCCCGTACCTGGTGGAGCGCCGGAGCCGGCTCACTAGTTTCTTCTTTCCCGACTTAACGAGTCCGCACCGGACTAAGGCGTCCGGTGCGGCTCAGGAGGTTTCGACGTGGCGGAACTATTAGCAGCGGCATTCGATCTGGGGTGGCCTGCCTTGGCCATCCTTGTCGGCTTCATGATTTACTTCCAAGTCAGCACGCCGGATCCCGTCTTGAGACGTCAGCGTGTTTTTAAGACTTTCATCGGCATTCTCGCGGCGATCATGCTTTTCATCGCAATCGCCAATTATAAGATCAACTTCTTTGGGAACTCCCGTCTGCTGCCCGTTTCTCTCGCGATGGTGACCGCGCTTGCCTTTATGATGGGGCTGTACTTCGCCAATGTCAGCGCGCTGTTTAAGATCGGTGGTTTCATGTTTCTGGTTGCCGCCGCGCTCTCCGGTTATGGAAACTGGCTGCCGCAGGTCGAAGGAGGGTTCCCACCTCCTGAGGTGAAGTTGGACTTCGGTTCAATGACACCGCAGCAGTTGGCCGATGAAGGCGAAAAAATTATCTTTGGTGGCATCGGTCAGAGTAAGGTGCAAGGGGCGATCGGCAAGGGGCAATGCCCGCTCTGTCATGGCTTCAATGAAGGATTCTTGAGCGAGCGCGCTCCCAATCTCTTTGGTATTCCTGACCGTGCGAAGACGCGCCTCGAGGACCCTCGGTACCATAAGGGTAAGCCGCAGGACCGCGACACCGAGCAGAAGGAGTCGTTTCCGGGTGCGGGGACCGCTGAAACAGGGCAGGAATATATCGCTGAATCGCACTCCTGTCCGAGCTGCTACGTGGTTGCGGGCTTCGGTGTAAAGGGGACCAACGATAAGCAAAGCCCAATGCCTGCGATTCATAAGCCGCCGATCTCCTTGTCCCTCGGCGAACTGGCGGCCGTCGACACATGGATGTACGTGCGCGAAGGGAAGGACGCCCCTCCCTACGAGGAGATTATCAAGGCGTACGAGAAATTCATTCCCGAAGCGGACCGTCCAAAGCAGACGGAAGACAAGAAGGAGGGCGGAGCGGGTGGAGCATTGCTTGCCGATGGCTCCGAACCCGTTGATCAAATCTTCCAGAAGGCGCAATGTGTGGCTTGCCATACGATTCCGGGAATCGCTGGCGCCGTGGGGACCATCGGGCCGAAGCTCGTCGAAAAGACAAATGCGCCAACGCGGATCAAAGATCCCTCCTACAAGGGCGGAGCTAAATCCGTGCGTGAATACATCACCGAGTCGGTGATCAATCCGAGCGCGTATGTCGTGAAAGGGTTCCCGGATAACACCATGCCGAAAGTATTCGGGCAAAAGCTCAGCGCCGGCGCCTTGAATAAGATCGTTGACTACCTCTCCCAATTAGAAGAGGGCAAGGAGCCGCCGAAGATTTAAGCGTCATTTCGTTTGCCGTTATAAGAAGGAGATTTGCGTTATGACATCGCTGAAGTTAGTCGAAGGCTTCATGCCGATGCAGATGCTCTTCGAATTGGCCCTCTGTGTGGCCATTTTCACGGGTATGAGCTACCTGCTGAGCCGGAGCGGTTTGGCCATTCCACGGTTCTGGCAGGGCATCCTCTTTTGGGTCTTCATTTTGATGTATTTGAAGTATCGGATTTACCCGCCGATTCCCTTCAGCGTGCGGGCCATGTACGGCACGGTTTCGCTGATTGCGATTTTTATGTGGGTGTCGAGCAACGAAACCGATTGGAAGAAGTTCAAGCAGCCGATTCTCAACGTGATGGATGCGATCACACCGCTGCACAAGGTGCTGCGGACCGTCTATCTGATCGCCCTCCCCATCATCTTGTGGGGCTTTTCGTACAATTCCTTCCTCCCGAACCTGGAAGAGCCGATTGAGTTGCGTACCGTGCATCCCGCGCCGCCGGCAAGCACGAAAGTCCATGGGAAGACCTTTGTGCTTCAAACCTCTCAGAATCCGTATCGTGTCAATCCAGAAGGCAAGTACGACCAGGAATACACGAACGGCCGCATCGTCGAGCAGAGCATGGGACGGCTGATGAAGCCCGATGCCAATCCGTGGGATCCAAAGGCGGAAGGCTATCTGAAGTACGTCCGTGAAGGTGGAGAAATCTTTTTCCAGAACTGTCACTTCTGTCATGGTGACAATCTGAATGGTCGGGGCCTCCACGCCTTTGCGTTCAATCCAATTCCGGCCAATTTCACGGACCCGGGCACCATCGCGCAGCTCCAGGAAACGTTCATCTTCTGGCGCGTAGCCAAGGGCGGAATCGGCTTGCCGAGGGAAGGGTTCCCCTGGGCGTCTGTCATGCCGCCGTGGGAGCAGCACCTGACAACCGACGAAATCTGGAAAGTCATTCTTTTTGAATACTGGCACACCGGCTATTATCCAAGGACGTGGGACTAATCCCATTATCGGTGAAAGGGTACATTTATGAGCCGTTTGTGGTTGACACGTAGATTGGTGATGCTCTCAGCGGCTACGCTGAGTGCCGCACTCATTTATGGGACCCCTCTTCCATTTGCATTCGCACAAGAGGGAGTACCCGAAGGCTTCAAGAAGTCCGAGCTCGCCCCTCCGCCCTCGGCGGAAATGATTGAAGCTGGCAAGCGGGTCTACTTCACGAAGTGTGTCTGGTGCCACGGTGTGGATGGTGCTGGCGATGGCCCGGCAGCCGACCGGTTGTGGCCGCGGCCGAGAAACTTCAATCAGGGCACCTTCAAGATCCGGCATACGGCAAGCGGTGAGCTGCCGTTGTTCGATTCCCACAAACCGATCCCAGGTCAAAACGACCTGTTCGAGACCGTCACCCATGGTCTCCCCGGTTCGGCCATGCCCCCGTGGGACGGTATCCTGACGGAGGAGCAGCGGCTCCAGGTGTTGTCTTTCGTCACCACGCAACTCGTCAAGGACCGGAAGTTTGACGATAAGGCAACGGAAACAATCACGGTTCTTCAGTTGAATGAGATCAAGCCCGTGCCCCAGAGCAAGGAAAGCATCGAGAAGGGCAAGCAACTGGTCGTCGATAAGAAATGCATTGAATGTCATGGAATCGACGGGCGCGGCGATGGCAATGCGTTCAATCTGAAGGATGACTGGGGGTTTGCGATCCAACCCGCTGACTGGCACAAGTGCTGGAACTTCCGCGGCAGCCGTCGTGATCCCTACAACGTGAAGAATATCTTCCGGACCTTCTCGACGGGCGTCAACGGAACGCCGATGCCCTCGTTTGCCGACAGCACCACCCTTGAAGAGCGGTGGCATATTGCGAATTTCGTGAATTCGCTGTGCGAGCGGGACATCAACGGCAATCCGCTGGAAATCGACCCGTTGACGGACAAGCCGAAGATCAACTTCGTGATTCGGTCAGGGCCGGTCGAGGGCGACATCTCGGATGACCCCGAGAATGAGATGTGGCAGAAGCGGGAACGGAAGTATGTCGCACTCGGCGGGCAGATCACGCATAAGCCAAGAAACTTCGTGAACCGCTTGGATGACGTATGGGTGCGGTCGCTCTATAACGAGAAGGAAATCGTCTTTCTGTTCCAATGGGACGACCGGACCAAAAGCGTGGCAACAGAGAAACTTCCCTTTGCCCCAACTGAAGTCAATCTCGACGCGTATGGCATAAAGGAACAGGAGCCGAAGACGGGCGAAGAAGGTTCAATCGCCGCGCATCAGAACAAGTACACGGTCTACAACGATGCGCTCGCGTTCGAATTCCCCGTGAAGTGGCAGGAGCTTCCGCCACCGGAGAAACCGCGGTACCTGTTCGGTGACGACAAGTACCCGGTCGATATCGTCAAGTGGGACGCAGACGGGTCGATCCGTGCCTTCACCGGCACGGGTTGGGATAAGGATTTTGAGGAGCGGGACAGCTACGCCGAAAAGCTCAAGGTTCTGAAGGCGGAGTGGAAAGACGGGCGTTGGACGCTCATGATCAGCCGGCCGCGTAAGGCCGACTACGAAGAAGACACCTATTTCGAGGTCGGAAAGTATATCCCGACCGTCTTCTTCCTGTGGGATGGGCACAACGGAGACATCGGGCGTAAGATGGCAGTCTCGGCGTTCTACTACACAATTCTCGAGCCGCCCATTCCAAAAGAGACGTACATCTATCCGACCCTGATCGCGGTCGGGATCGTGATTCTGGAAGGATGGGTGCTGACTCGCCGAGCCAATAAGAGGAAGGCGAAAGCAGCGTAGCCGGCCCGATTGCGCGAACGAAAAGGGGGAGTGGGTTGGCCCACTCCCCCTTTTCTATTTGGAGACCATGGTGCCGAGCCAGCGAAAAATTGCAGGCGTCACCGGCGTTCTCCTGGCCGGAGGGCAAAGCAAGCGGATGGGGCAAGACAAGAGATTCCTGGAGCTGGACGGCGAATCTCTCGTCGCACGAGCCGTTCGGCTCTACCGGACCTTGTTCGACGATATCGTCATTGTTGTGGCGAAGGACCCGGAGCGGTTTCTCACGCTGGGCACGCGCGTCGTGACGGACGTTGTTCCCGACTGTGGCAGTCTCGGCGGCCTGTACACGGGTCTCGCGTCTGCCCACTACCCGAGAATATTTGCGGCCGCCTGTGACATGCCGTTTCTGAACCCGGTGGTGGTCCGAGCCCTCACGGAATTCGAGATCGAGAGCGACGTCGTCATGGTTCGTTTGGTCACCGGCCTTCAACCGACACATGGGGTCTATAGGTCTACCTGCTTGCCGCATATGAAAGCGATGATCGATGCACGGGACTTGACCATTCAGAATCTGCTGACGCGGTCAGGACTCCATGTCACCATCGTTCCGGAAGAGCGTATCCGTCCCCTGGACTCGCAGTTATTATCGTTTCTCAACGTGAACACCCCTTCAGATCTTGAGTTTGCTCGCAAGCTCATCGCGGAGCGGGCGGGAGGATCAGTAACCTGATGAGACGGCGAGATGCGGTCTTTATCGTCCATCCCGGTGCGTTAGGTGATGTGCTGCTTGCGCTCCCGGCGATTCGCTTTCTCCGTCGGTCGTGGGCGCATCACCGGCTCGGCCTGTTGGCGGGAAACGCAGTCGGAACGCTCCTGAAGGAGTGCGGGGAGATCGATCAACTATTCACGCTGGAAGGTTCGGCCCTGACCAGTCTGGTAGGTTCTAGCCCGTCGCCCTCCGCTGTGTCTGCCTGGCTCATGGACACGGAAGTCGCTGTCTGTTGGACGGCCAGCGCCGATCAGCGTCTCGAAACCGTCTTTGCGCGGTATGGCGTACTCCAGTCTGTCATTCAGTCGCCGCATAGCGACCAACTCACCTCTGTCCATCAAGCGGACCGTTTCCTAGAAACGCTGGGCCATGTGCGTCAGCCGTTGCTGCCCGAGAGATGGGCTGAGAACCATCCATTAGCGGTCCCGGAGTCGCGACGGGCACCGGCGGCAGCCCGGCTTAGAGAGGCCGGCATTGACCCCGCCAAAGGATTCGTGGCGATCCACCCGGGGAGCGGGAGCCGGCATAAGAATACGTCCTCGGCGTTGCTCGCCGAATTTGTGCGATGGTGTGCCGACCATGGCCTTCGAGCCGCCATTCTTAGCGGACCAGCCGATCTCGCGTGGGCGCATCAACTCAACGAACAGTGCCACTCTCCGATCCCCATCTTTCATGGGCTGGATTTGCGAGATACGGCGGCACTGCTCTGCTTTGCGTCGCTGTACGTCGGCCATGATTCCGGGCTCACGCACATGGCGGCGGCTCTCCACGTTCCGACACTTGCGGTGTTCGGTCCGACCGATCCTCGGCGCTGGGCGCCGCGTGGCGACTACGTGACCGTGTTGACCGGTGGAGCGTGCGCGTGCCCCGAGTGGAGTGCGGTTCAGCAGTGCGAGGAGAAACCGTGCCTGTCGATAAAGGTCGAGGAGATGATCCATGGAACTACGCGGCTTCTCAGTCGTTCACCCGTCTCGCGATGAGCCGTTGTCTTGTGCTGCGGGGGCAGTTGTGCTACAGTCCGCTGCTGTTTTTTTGACGGCTGCATAACGAGTTAGGGGATGATCGTGGCCGCCGATCTGGTCAGGAAAAAGGTGCTCCGGGCGCTCCAAGACGCGCTCGACGAAGCGAAGCAGCACGGTCAGCTCAAGCTGGAGACGCAACCGAACTTGTCGCTTGATCTGCCTAAACGGCCGGAGTGGGGGGATCTCGCCTCGACCGTCGCGATGGCGTTGGCGGCGAGCGAGAAGCGCTCACCGCAGGACGTCGCCGCGATCCTTCTCGAACATCTGCAGCGGCGCGCTGCCATATTCGACCGGATCGAAATCGCGAAACCCGGCTTTCTTAATATGACGGTCAAACGCGATGTCTGGCTCGAAGTGCTCAGCGAAATTCACGAGCAGGCTGAACGCTACGGGCGATGCGACCTCGGCCAAGGCCGGCGCGTGCTGATCGAATACGTGAGCGCCAATCCGACCGGGCCACTGCATGTTGGGCACGGTCGAGGGGCCGCCGTCGGGCATGCGCTTTCCAACATCCTTCGCGCAGCCGGGTACGACGTCGTGACGGAATATTATGTCAACGACGCGGGACGGCAAATGATGCTCCTCGGCGCCTCCGTCTATGCGAAGTACCTCGAACGCTGCGGTCGCACCGCGGCATTTCCGGAGGACGGGTATCGAGGTGGGTATATCGATGACATCGCGGAGGACATCGAGAAGCGCTTTGGAAAGGCACTTGTCGAACTCCCACCTGACCAAGCTGAGGCCCGATGCCGTGACGTTGCCGCGCAGGACATGCTCAATCGGATCCGCGAGGACCTCGCCCGCTTCGGCGTGACATTTGATTCATGGTTCAGCGAAGCGTCGCTCGTCACGTCCGGGGCCGTAGGTCGCGTGCTCGATGACCTTCGGTCGCGCGGCCTGCTGTTTGAAGAGGGCGGCGCGCTCTGGTTCCGATCGTCCGCCTTCGGGGACGACAAAGATCGCGTCGTACGAAAAAAGGAAGGCGACTGGACCTATCTCGCGTCGGATATCGCCTACCATCGGGATAAATTGATGCGCGGGTACGATGTGTTGATCGATGTCTGGGGCGCCGACCATCACGGCTATATCGGCCGCATGGAAGCCGCCGTCCAAGCGTACGGCCATCCGAAGGAGCGGCTACGCGTCGTGCTCGTCCAGATGGTCAATTTGCTGCGCGGCGGAAAGAAAGTCGAGATGTCAAAACGGGCCGGTGAATTCGTCACGATGCGGGAAGTGATGGATGAGGTCGGACCGGATGCCGCTAAATTTTTCTTTCTGATGCGGCGATCCGACAGCCATCTCGATTTCGACCTGGAGCTGGCCGCCCGACAATCCGCGGAGAACCCGGTGTACTACGTCCAGTACGCGCACGCTCGCCTCTGCAGCCTCTTTCGGGTTGCGGAAGAACGGGGCATTCGCGTGCCGTCCCCTCAAGACGCCGATTTAAGCGCGTTGAGCGACCCGGATGAATTTGCCTTGATCCGAAAGCTGTCCGCCTATCCGGTGGTCATCTCCGGCAGTGCCGAGACGCTCGAGCCGCACCGCATGACCTTCTATCTCCAGGAACTCGCGGCTCTTCTGCACACCTTCTACTATAAGCATCGAATTATGCCGGCAGCCGGTGAGGGAGACAGCCGCGACGAGCAGTTTGTGCCGGAAGTAGAGCGGCGCGCGAACAGACGAGAGGCGCCTGACCCCCATGTCACCATTGCGCGACTGGTGCTCATGAAACAGGTGCAGCAAGTGATTAAGAACGGATTGGATATCCTCGGCGTCTCGGCGCCCGAACGCATGTAACGCCCGGCGCAGCAGCCCATCGCAGACCCTCAGTTGATTAGCGACTCATGATCAGCTTCTCGGCTCATCGGACGGATCTCGGCGGCCTTGCGCGCACCGGCACCTTGGCCACAGCCCACGGTACGATCGAGACTCCCGCCTTCATGCCCGTCGGCTCCTTGGGCGCAGTCAAAGGCATCGAGCCACAGGACCTTCAGAGCATGGGCTACGGTCTGATCCTGAACAACGCGTACCATCTTTACCTGAGGCCGGGGCATGAGACCGTCGCCGCGATCGGGGGCTTGCATCGATTCACGGGGTGGCCCGGTGCGATCCTCACCGACAGCGGCGGCTTTCAAGTCTTCAGCTTGTCGAAGTTGTGTAAGATCACCGACGACGGCGTGACGTTCCAATCGCATCTGGACGGCTCTCTCCATCACATCACACCGGAACGGGCGATCGAGATCCAGGAAGCCCTCGGCGCGGACATCATCATGGCGTTCGATGAGTGTCTGGCCCTTCCTGCGCCAACGGAACGCATCATCGAGGCGGTCGAGCGGACCAACCGCTGGGCGGCCAGATGTCTCGCGGCCAAAGGCCGACGTGATCAAGCGCTCTTCGGGATCGTGCAGGGTGGGCATGATGCCGACCTGCGGCGTGCGGCGGCGAGAGCGATCGTTCAGATGGGGTTCGATGGCTACGCGATCGGCGGGTTGTCAGTGGGAGAAGCCAAGTCGGTGATGTACGCCATGCTCGACGCCACCGTCCCCGAGCTTCCGGTCGATCGGCCCCGTTATTTGATGGGCGTCGGGATGCCGGAAGACTTGGTTGAAGGCGTCGCGCGGGGCGTCGATCTCTTTGACTGCGTCGTGCCCACGCGCCACGGCCGAACCGGCTGGCTGTTCACGTCCACGGGTCGCCTCGTCATCAAACAGTCGCAGTACGCGAGGGATGAGCGCCCGATCGATCCCGCCTGCGAGTGTCCGGTCTGTCGCGGGTATTCACGGGCTTACCTCCATCATCTGTTTCTCGTGAAGGAAATGCTCGGGATTCGTCTCAATACACTCCATAATCTGTATTACTTCTCCCAGCTAATGCGGGGACTCCGAGCGACGATCGCAGCCGGGACACTGAACGAGTTTCGACGGGAATTTTACGAGCGCCGGACATTAGGCGAACCGGACACTGCCGAATCGCATGAAGCGGCGAGCGTCGGGCCGGACAGTCGATTCGAGGAGGGGCGAGGATGAGGATGATGACCATCGCGTCGATCGCATGGGCGCAGGGGACGACGAGCGGCTCCGGCGGCAGTGCGCTTCTCTCGTTCGTGCCGTTCATTCTGATCTTCGTCATCTTCTACTTTCTCCTGATCCTCCCCCAACAAAAACGGCAAAAGAAGCTAAAGGAAATGCTGGACACGCTGAAGAAGGGCGACAAGGTCATTACGTCCGGCGGAATCTGGGGGACGGTCACGAATCTCGGCAAGGAAACGGTCACGCTGCAGATCTCGGATAACACCAAGATCAAGGTGCAGCGGGAGCACATCGCACGGGTCCGGAGTGAGGAAGAAGAGTAGGTGCGATGACTGCCCTCGTACTTGAGCAGTGAGAGAGCAGCCGAAATGGGGGCAGCGGCTTCGCTTGAAAGACAGCGCGGCGTGGAACGCTCGGACGCTCCGGGCGGCCCGCCGCGCAAATACGGCCGGCTCACCATCTCGCCGGCGTGCACAACCGTGGCGCTCTTTATTCATCGCGCCGTGCGCCTTGCGGCGTCCGAGCTGCGCTGAACGCCGCTTTGAACAGTCAGCGGCTTGCTCGCCGCGCTTCGCTGAGCGGTTCGCCACCCCGCTCTGATGGCGCTGCACGGCTGCCCCCGTTCCGGCTGCAGGATGAGAGTTTTGAGATTGCTTCTAGTTCAGAGGAAAGGTTAACGCGCGGATGAAGAAAGTCGGTGGTCGGTTTGCCTTGTTGGGGTTGGTCGTCGTGCTGTCCCTCGTCTTTTTCCTGCCGTCGGTCCCTGCGATCTATCAGGAACTCCCGTCCTGGTTGAAAGCGGTCATGCCGAACAAAGGGATTACGCTGGGGCTGGATCTTCAAGGCGGTATTCACCTCGTGTTGGAAGTCGATGAGGAACGGGCGGTCGAAATCGCCGTGGATCGGTCGGTCACGGCCATCCAGGACGAGCTGACCGATAAGAAGATTCCCGTGGAATCGGTCAAGCGCACGTCCCCGACTCAGGTCACGCTCTCATTTCAAAACGCTGAATTGAAGGAGCAGATCACGAAGGTGATGGAGGATTTTCCGTCCTTCGTCGCGGCCAATACGGCGGCAAGCGCCGGGCTGGTGTACGAGCTCAAGGATGCGGAGATCAAGCGCATCAAGGACTCCGCGATCAACCAGGCGCTCGAAACCATCCGGAACCGCATCGATCAATTCGGGGTCGCCGAGCCGCTCATCCAGCGCCAGGGTCTCAAGCAAATCGTGGTGCAGCTCCCCGGCATCAAAGAGCCGAAGCGCGCCAAGGATCTGATCAAGGAAACGGCGCTGTTGGAATTCAAGATGCTCGATGAATCCAGCAACGTGGCGATGGAGTTGCCCCAGCGGATTCCCAAGGGCAAGGAAGAGGAGGTGCTGAAGCAGTTCGAGGGGAAGATTCCGGAAGGCGACCAGATCCTGTTCGAGAAAATCGTCGACAAGGATACCGGCCGCGAATACCGGACGCCCTATCTCGTCAAAAAACGCGTCATGCTGGCCGGCGACGTCTTGAGCGATGCGCGGGTCGCGATCGGGCAGTTCAATGAGCCCTACGTCTCGGTGACCTTCGACGCGAAGGGGGCGCGGGAGTTCGATCGGATCACCGCTGAGAACGTCAAGAAACGAATGGCGATCGTGCTGGACAACACCGTGTATTCCGCTCCGGTGATCAACGAACGGATCAGCGGCGGGCGTGCGCAGATTACGGGGACGTTCACGACACAGGAGGCGAACGATCTTGCGATCGTCCTCCGCGCGGGCGCGTTGCCGGCACCGCTCAAGGTCATCCAGGACCTCACGGTCGGACCCTCGTTGGGCCGCGATTCGATTGAAAAGGGCGTGCGTGCGACGCTGATTGCCGGTGTGCTCGTCGTGGCCTTCATGGTCGTCTACTATCGGCTGTCGGGTGTCATTGCCGACTTCGCGCTTGTCTTGAATTTGATCTGTCTGGTCGGCGCACTCGCGGGCCTCAACGCGACGTTGACGCTGCCGGGTATCGCCGGCATCATCTTGACCATCGGCATGGGCGTGGACTCGAACGTCCTGATCTTCGAGCGTATCCGCGAGGAGCTGCGACAGGGCAAGCCGGTGCGTCTCGCGGTCGACAGCGGCTACGACAAAGCCCTCCTGACGATCATCGACTCGCACGTCACGACGTTGATCACCGGCCTCGTGCTCTTTCTGTTCGGCACCGGGCCGATCAAAGGCTTTGCGGTGACCTTGTGCCTCGGCATCGCCATCAATCTCTTTACCGCGTTAGTTGGCACCAAGGTGATCTTCGACTGGATCAATCAGCGACGGAAGCTGTCGCAGTTGAGTATTTAATGAGGGGCCTGCATGTTCGAGATTCTCGGCAAGACCAACATCGACTTCATGGGCAAGCGGACGATCGCGTTCCTCTTTTCCGGCTTCATGGTGCTGCTGGGCATCGTGGCGCTCGTACAGATTGGCCGGGGGCACGCCAACCTGGGCATCGACTTCGCCGGTGGGACGGCGGTCCAGTTGAAGTTCGAGAAACCGATTCGGATCGACGAAGCCCGGAAAGCGTTGGAGTCGCAAGGCGTGCCGAATGTCGATCTGCAGGAGTTCGTCGACGAGAACAAGATTCTGGTGCGCGTAAAAGCGGGGAGCACCATCGAAGAAAAAGTCGCGGATCGGATCGTGGCGATCTTCAGAAAAGAATTTCCCGACAATGCCTTCGTCATCGAATCATCGACCGAAATCGGACCAACGATCGGAAAGAAACTTCAGACCGACGCGCTGATTGCGATTGCCATTTCGCTGGCCGGCATCATTCTCTATATCGCGGCGCGGTTTGAATTTCGCTTTGGTGTGGCGGCCGCCCTCGCGACGTTCCATGACGTGCTGGCCGTGCTTGGCGCCTTCTACATTCTCGATAAGGAAATCACGCTGCTGGTGGTGACGGCGCTCTTGACGCTTGCCGGCTATTCGCTGACCGATACGGTGGTCGTCTTCGACCGTATTCGAGAAAACCTGAAAATTCGCCGCCGGGATACCATCGAAACCGTCATCAACAACGGGATCAATCAGGTGTTGAGTCGAACGATCGTCACGAGCCTCACCGTCGTGATCGTGCTCATCCCATTGACCCTCGCCGGCGGTGAAGTGCTGCATGACTTCAGCCTCGCCCTGCTCTGGGGTGTGATCTTCGGCACCTATTCCTCCGTCTTCGTGGCGAGTCCCCTCTTGCTGCTCTGGCCGACGAGCGAGGGCCGCTTGCTCAAGCGCGCCTAGAAGCTATCTCAAAATCGCTTGAGCGCTGAGAGAGCAGCCGGAACAGGGTTCGCTTGAAAGACAGACCTCACCGCTCGCTGAGGCCTACCCCCTCCCTTCCAGAATGCACCTAGCGTAACGGCCGGCCACGTGCATATATGGGCACTCCGTGTATCATCGGCCGAGAGCGAAAGGCGACACGGATGGACGCGACGGACCGTAGTGGTTCGCTGAAACGCATGGTGTACGAACGCTAGTTACCTACCCCGTCACATCAGGGCCGAACGGCCGTATTGCGTATTTGTACGCGGTCGCGTAGTGAGTGCGCAATGGCATGGTGGGTTCTGATGTGCGAAGGATGCGGCCGAGCGTGGCGTCTTGAGGAGGAAGAGGCGGCGCGCAACCATGAGCGTGAGTCTGGGCATGCGGTGTATCAACAAAAGAAGGTCCGTCCGAGAAAACCAAGGAGAAGCTCAAAGGCAACTGACCGACGTCCATGACGGATTTCCCCGCGGCGCTTTGTTTTGTTGACGTGGGGAGCTTGAAACCAGACCCGCCCGTCACTGTCATCTTCACATTGCAGGCGGTGCACTGCTAGGCGATGGCTCGAGCGGGTTTCGCCGACGGGCTGGCCCCGGAAACAGGCGCGTCGAGGCCCGCATCCAACTGACCGACACTGCCGGCCGATGTTACCCTTTCTTGACATCATGAAGGAGCGTCCATGACAATAACGACCTAAGCTTCGCCATAATGTTACGAGAATGAAACTGCTTGGCCGATCCCGCAGCCTCCAGCGCAAGGTCATCACCGCCCTTGTCATGGTGGGGCTCCTTCCTCTGACGATCTCCCTGGTGCTCACGTACCTCGAAGAACGCCGGGCGCTTCAGGAAACGACAGGAGCGAACTTCAAGGAAATTGCCGTCGAGGCCGCCCGCCGAATCGAAATGCAGATCACCCGCGGCATTAACGAAGCCCAACAGTTGGCCACGACGCCGTTCCTCAAGACCGCCGTGACGGAAGCCAATCGCAGCTATGCGGGAAAGGACGAGAAAACCGTCCAGTCGATGATCGGCGACTGGCAGCGCCGATGGCGGGGACGGGAGCACAAACACGACTTTCCCCTATTCATCAACCGGATTGTCACCAACTATCTCATTCGCTGGCACGACATCCGGAAATCCGACTACATTGCCATTCTGGTCACCGACAACCGCGGCGCGCTCGTCGTGAGCTCGATTCCGCAGGTGGAGTACTACTACGGCAAGAGTGCCTGGTGGCAGGCCGCGTTCAATGGAGGGCGCGGTGACGTCTACGTCAGCGAGATCTATTTCGACCCTTCGTTTGGCACGCACGCGCTCAACGTCTCCGTGCCGATCGTCGATGACGACCATGGGACGACCATCGGGACCGTCAGCCTCATCCTCCGGCGCGATTCGCTGTTTCACCCAATCGCTGAAGTGGCCGTGGGATCGACCGGCCATGCGATGTTGATGGGCATGGATGGCACCGCGTTGATCTGTCCGGTTCAGGCGCCCGAAGAGCATACGATCACGCCGGCTCTGTTGAAGGAAATGGGGCAAATGCGGGCCGGATGGATCGTGGCCGGCGATGATACCCATGGCGGCCACAACTCGATTGTCGGGTTCGCGCCGGTCAGGTTCGGCATGCACCTCGCCTCAGGCAGTTTGGGCGGCAAACGGTGGATCGCGTTCGTCCGGCAAGATCCGGAGGAGACGTATGCGCCGCTCCGACAATTGGTTTGGCAAGTCGCGGCCTACGGCGTCGTGGTGTTCGCGATTCTGTTAGGCATCGGCATTCTCGTGGCGCGGCGGCTCATCGGGCCGATCAAGTTATTGCACGACGGGGCGCAACGGATCGGCAGCGGGGCGCTCGATCATCGCCTGACGATCAAGACGGGCGATGAAATCGAAGGGCTCGCGCAGGCCTTCAACGGCATGGCGGTGAATCTCAAACAGTCCTTCGGTCAGCTCGAACAGCGGATGGCCGAGATCCGCCGCCTTGAAGAGAAATACCGCGACCTGATTGAAAACTCGCCCGAAATGATTCATCAGGTGAACAAGGACGGACAGTTCGTGCACGTCAACAAAACGGAGCTCGAGAAGCTCGGCTATACGCTGGACGAAATGCTCGGCATGCATCTCTGGGACATCGTGCCACAAGGACGGGAGCCCGAGGTGCTGGCCTACCTGGACGCGTTGATGGTGCAGGGGCGGGGCACGATGGAAACGGTCTTCCTCACGAAACAGGGCAGGCCGATCGATGTGGAGATCCACTCCACGGCGCTCTTCGAGCCTGATGGCGGCGGCCTGTTGTATTCGCGTGCCTTCGTCCGGGACATCACGCAACGAAAGTTGCTCGAGAAGGAAGTGAATCGGTACACCAGTCGGCTCGAGCAAGAGGTCGCCGAGCGGACCCAACAACTCTCGGAATCGCAGAAGCGGTACAAGGCCTTGTTCGATCTCGCGGCCGACTCGATCTTCATGGTCGATGCCGACGGATATGTGATCGCAGTCAATAAGCGTGAAGAGCAGGCATTGGGGTACCTCGAGGCGGAGACGATCGGTCGGCAGTTTCTCGATATCGTCCCCTCGCGGTATCACGCGGTGACGACTTCATTGCTCGAGAAGATCGTGATGGGCGAGCAGCAGGTGCCGTCGCACGAGATCGCGGTGTTGACGAGCGAAGGGGAAGAACGGCCGGTCGAGATAGACGTCATCCGCGTCGTGGACGGCACACGACCGGCCGTCATGGTCCAACTGCACGACATCACCGAACGCAAACGTCTGGAGCAACATCTCCAGCAGTACAATGAGGCGCTCGAAGCGGAAGTTTCCGAGCGGACGCGCGAGATCGAAGCCACGAAGCAGTATCTGGAGAATCTCCTCGAAAATGCGAACGATGTCATTTACACGCTGGACGCCGAGCAGCGGTTTACGTACGTCAACAGCAAGATCGAGGCGTGGGGATATAAGAAGGACGATTTGATCGGTCGGCCGTATTTGGCCTTGCTGTCCAAGCGGCACCGTGGCCGTCGCCTGAAGAGCACGCTCGATATCGGGGCCAAGCAGGTGTATGAGGTCGAAGTTGTCACGAAGGCGGGCGATGTCCGGACCGCGACGGTCAGTGTCTCGCCGCTGACGGACCCGGAGGGTCGCATCCTGGGCGTGCTCGGCATCGCGCGCGACATTTCGGCCACCAAGAAGCTCGAGCAACAGATTCTGAATTCCGAAAAGCTCGCCTCCATCGGCAAACTGGCGGCCGGGGTCGCGCACGAGATCAACAACCCGCTCGGCGGCATCTTGAACTGTCTCTACAATCTACGAAAAGGCGCCTTGTCACCGGAACGGCAGGCCGAGTATCTGTTCTCGATGGAAGACGGGCTTCGCCGCGTGCAGAAGATCGTCAGGCAGTTGCTGGAATTCTCGCAGCAGCACGAACCCGAGTTGTCGTTGACGGATGTGAACGAGGTGATCGAGCGGGTGCTGGTCTTGACCAACCATGCATTCACCGCGAACCGGATTACGTTGGACAAACAACTGACCGCCGGCTTGCCGCCGCTGATGGTCGATCGACACATGCTGGAGCAAGTGCTGATGAATCTCATTTTGAACGCGATCCAAGCGATCCGCGGCGGCGGTGTGATCACGATCCGGACGAAGGCCGCCGGTGAACGATGCGCCATCGAAGTCGAGGATACCGGGATCGGGATCCCGGCGAGCGTCATGCCGAAAATCTTCGACCCGTTCTTCAGTACGAAGGGAACCGGTGAAGGTACGGGGCTGGGCTTGTCCGTCAGCCTCGGCATCGTCGAGCGGCACGGCGGCACGATTCACGTCGACAGTGAAGTAGGGAAGGGTTCGATGTTTACGGTCTGGTTGCCGATCCATCGCGATCGGTTACCGGTTGGAAAGGGGTCATGAAAGCACCGACAGTGTTGATCATCGATGACGAGCCGTTGATCCGGCTGAGCATGACGGATGCACTCAAGGCGGTGGGCTATGAGGTGCGCGCCGCCTCGACAGGACACGAAGGCATGGAGTTATTGACGACGAAGACGTTCGATATCGTCATTTCCGATCTTCGGCTCCCCGGCACCGACGGCCTCGAACTCTTGCAGGTCTGCAAGCAGCGGTCGCCACGGACCGAAGTCATTATGATTACCGCGCACGGCTCGGTTGAAGCGGCGGTCGAAGCGATGAAGCACGGCGCCTACGACTTCATCACGAAGCCGTTTTCCATGGACGAGCTATTGTTGATCGTCGATCGGGTCAGCAAAGTGCTCGCGCTCCGAGAGGAAAATCTGCAGCTTCGTGAGGAGCTGGAGGGCAAGTTCAATTTCGAGGGCATCCTGGGCAAGAGCGCCCGGATGCGCGAGGTCTTGGAGACGGTCCGCATGGTCGCCGCGACCGATTCCACCGTCTTGATTGTCGGGGAAAGCGGGACCGGCAAGGAATTGATCGCCAACGCCATTCATCGCAACAGTCCGCGACGGGACCAAGCGCTGGTCAAGATCAGTTGCGCCGCGCTGCCCGAAACGTTGTTGGAAGCCGAACTGTTCGGCCACGAGAAAGGCGCGTTTACCGGTGCGCTCCGCCAGCGGCGTGGCCGGTTCGAGATGGCCCACAAGGGTACGCTGTTCCTGGATGAGATCGGCGAGATTTCCCCGGTCGTGCAGGTGAAGCTGCTGCGCGTCTTACAGGAGCGGCAATTCGAGCGCGTCGGCGGAAACGAAACGATCGAGGTCGATGTGCGGCTGGTGTGCGCGACGCAGAAGGATCTGAAGAAAGAGGTGCAGCAGGGCCGCTTCCGAGAAGACTTGTATTACCGGCTCAATGTCGTGCCCATTACGTTGCCCCCCCTGCGCGAACGCCGGGATGATTTGATGATCATTGCCGAGCACATGTTGAAGGCGCGATCGGAACGACTGAACAAGCCGATTAAGGGTTTCTCGCAGAGCGCGCAAGAGCTGCTGCTGCGTTATTCGTTTCCGGGGAACATCCGTGAGCTGGAGAACTTGATCGAACGCGCCGTGGCGCTGAGCAAACCCAATGAAGAGGTTCAGGCCTGGACCCTCTGCGGTCAGCCGACGTGTCCGTTCATTGGTGGGCCGGTGCAGCCGATGTGTGGATTTTGCAGCGAGGGGCTGAGCGGCCAGGGGAAGGCCGCTCAGCCCCTCGATTCATTGGCCGATGCGCGCGAACGGTTCGAGCGGGACTATATCCTCGCTGTCCTCGAGCGTGTCGAAGGCAGCCGCACGGCGGCCTCCAAGCTCCTTGGCCTTTCGCGGAAAGCGCTCTGGGAGAAGTGCAAACGCTATAGGATCCCGTCTGAGCGCAATACGCTTGAGGAGGAAGAGGAGTAACTACTCCTCCGGCTCAGGTCCACCTTCCCACAACTTCACCGTGCGATCCCAACCGGCAGTCGCGAGCCGCCGGCCGTCCTGAGAGAAGGTCACGCAGCGCACCGGCCCGTTATGCGCGCGGAGGGTGCGGAAATTTCGGCCGGATTGAATATCCCAGAATTTGACGGTTTGATCGTCGCTCGCGCTGACGAGGACCTTCCCGTCCGGTGAGACGGCGAGCGAGCGGATCCATCCGGCGTGCCCTTTGAGGGTCCGCAACTCGGTCACCTGCGGCATCTCGAAGAATTTGATGGTCGAGTCCCGGCTCCCGGTGATGAGGAGCTTGGCATCCGGGGTGAACGTCAACGCGCCGATCCAATAGTCCATCGGCTTTTGGAAGCCGCCGTCGTCTTCAACGAAAAACCCGCGCGCTTCCGTGGTTTCGTCGTCCTCCGTCTCGCGCCAGTGGCCGTTATGAACGAGCTTCTCTTCGCCGCTCGGCAGGACTTCCCAAATCTTCAGCTTGCCGATGTCGTTACCGCTGGCGAGATGAATGCCGTCGGGTGAAAAGGCGACACAGACCGACCAATGGTGATCGTACTGATCTTTGCCCAGCAGCGTCATCAGTTCGGTCCCGGTCGTCACTTCCCAGATCTTGATGTCCTTATTGTGCGCGCCGCGAGCCAGCATGAGACCGTCGGGCGACAGTGAGAGGCTGGAGACGTTGTGGTCGTATCGCGTGAAGAGCAGTTTGGTCGGCTCGCCGGTCTTCGGATTCCACATACGGATCGTTCGATCGTCGCTCCCGGTGATCACCGTTTGGCCGTCGGGTGTGAACAGAACGACGCGAATGTCTTGTGTGTGCCCCCGCAAGTTGCGCAGCAAACGGCCCGTCTCGATGTCCCAGATGCGGACAAGGCGGTCGACTCCCGCGCTCGCAAGCGTTCGCTGGTCGGGTGAAATAGCCACGCTCCAGACGCCGTGCGTGTGTCCTCGGTATGTCCGCACCTCGCGGGCGGCCGCCTTCCAATACTCAAGACTGTCGGATGGACGCACCTCGTCGACGACTCTGTCTGCTTGCTGCATCGTGATCGGATCGGCCATAGAACTCTCCGTAACTTCCTTCCTGGGCCCCGCCGGGGCTTGTGTGCCAACGCTTGAGGTGATTATAATCAACTGCTCCGCGGCCGACCTCATCTTATGAAATGCTCGTAAACCAAGTCAAGGCAAGCGCATTTGCGCGTTAAGGGATAAAGGCCATGGCCACACGCACGCATACCCTCGATATTCGCTTCCAGCCCGCCTTGCTGCAGGAGGTCATCGATTCGTTTATCGAAAAGACCGAACGGGAAGGTGACCCGAGCTACTACAAGGAATTTCACGAGCACGCCGATCCAATCTATGAGAAGTTTTCGTTGGACGATCGGGAAGCCGAGTTCAAGAAGCTCTATCAATATCTCTTTGGGATTTGGGGATTCTCGGACATTATTCGGGATGCGTTCGAAGAGTTCCCCGAGCTCAAGGAAAGAATCGGGATCGTGCTCGTCAAAGGCGTGCTGAAAGAGGACCAGGAAGGCGTCGACATTCTTCGCAAATGGGGGTCGGTCGAGCAGGAGTTGGCCAGACAGTTCGAGGAAAAAGGCCTCAAAGGCATTGGCATCAAGCTGATTCCCCGTCGGTTCTATGATCCGGCGCTGAGCCGGTACTGTCGGCACGAACTCACCCACATCGCCGACATGCTCAATCCCGACTTCCAGTACGATCCGGATACGAAGGTGGGACAGAACCCGGGTGAGGAGACGCTGATCCTGCACCGGTACCGCGTCCTCTGGTGCATGAACATCGACAGCCGGCTGGCGCGTGCGGGCAAGGATCCGATGCTCAGCCGCGAGGATCGGTTCAAGGAATTTCGGTCCTGGTATCGGAAGATTCCCCCGACGCAATTGAAATCGGTGTTCGAAGGCTTGTGGCAGACCGACTTTTTGACCCATTCGGAATTGGTCGAGATGGCGACCGATACGCTCCGCGTGGTCGAGCGCGCCGTCGAAGTCGAGGGCGGTGAGGTCCCCGAGACGCAAAACAAGATCATGCTCATGCCCGGCTTTCCCTGTCCGCTCTGCCGCTTTCCGACCTATTCCTGGGTCGAGGATCTCGGCAACAAGCTGGAGAAGCACGTGCTCGAATACATCAAGGAAAATCACCCCGGGTGGGACGTCGAATACGGTGCGTGTGATCGGTGTGTCGAGGTGTACAAGCTCCGCGCCGACGGCGTAGTCTAACGACCATGGCCTCGGATCCCAGTTACGGTCGCCGTCATTTTCTGAAAGACTCCATTGTCTCGATTGCCAAGACCGCGCAGGAGTATGTCACGCATCGTGATGCGCCGACCGAGAAACCTGAGCCGGTGCTGCGCGATGATTGGTTGCGGCCGCCAGGAGCCGTTGACGAATCGCTGTTTCTGGAGCGATGCACGGTATGCGGCGACTGCACCGAGGCGTGCCCATACGAGGCGATTCAACCCCACCCGAAAAACGGCACCCCAATTATTTTCCCCGATCGCGCGCCGTGCCGGCTGTGTGATGATCTGCCGTGCATTGAAAGCTGTGCGACGGACGCCTTGCTGCCGCTCGCGGCGATCGGCGACGTCCGAATGGGGACGGCGGTTGTCTCCTCTCGCCTGTGCACCGCCGATCAAGGGTGCAATGCGTGCATTTCGAAATGTCCCGTCGGTGCGCTCTCGATGGATTTCGCCGCGCTGCGTCTGGTCGTCTCGACTGAACGATGCGTCGGATGTGGTGTATGCGAATATACGTGCAAAAGTGTCAATGATCGTCTGGCGATCGTCGTGCGCCCGGCCCGGCACATGGCGAATCGCTCCTTGTGATGAGGGCTGATCAACAGGGCTTTTCTGTCGATAATGACGGCGGTTCGAGTGGCTTGTCTGACAAGGACTTGATGCTTGACATCACTTGGGGCTTTGCCTATGATACGCGAACCGCTGCCCGACAGATCGATGCTTGAAAGCCGATTGATCGTGCTTCTCATCGGATTTTCAGCTCGAACTTGAAGGAGAAGAGGTATGGGTAGGATGGAAAGTCAACGGACGGCAACCACTTCCTCGGTCAGCGCGGCTCCCTCCTCGGTAGCTCTCAAAGATTCCCCGGCAGTTGAACGTGCCTTGAACCGGAGCAAGATTTATTTGCTCATTTCATGGAGCATGCTCTATCCCGAGGATGATGAGTTTTTGGACTATTTGCAGAGCGGCGAGTTCGTCGAGGACGGACGAGCCGCATTGAACGCCCTTTCACAGTCTCTTGACGGCATCGGCGGAGAGCGCGCGAAGAAGAAAATTGCTTCCCTCACCAAGTGGCTCGACGATATTGAAGGATGGGTGTCGTCGGAGTGTACCAATTGGCAACTGGCCGATCTCCAGTCCGAGCACCGCCGAGTCTTCAGCAACGTCATTACCCTCGATTGTCCTCCCTACGAAACGCTCTTCGGCAACGATCACGTCTTTGGTCAGGCCCATACGATGGGCGACATCGCGGGATTCTACAAAGCGTTCGGCGTGGAGTTGTCGCGCGATATCCACGAGCGGATGGACCACCTGAGCGTGGAGTTGGAGTTCATGCACTTCCTGGCTTACAAGGAAAGCTATGCCAGGTGCCACGATGGCTCCGATAAGACGCAAATCGTCGTCGATGCGCAGAAGAAATTCGTCAAGGAGCACATCGGCCGGTGGGTCCCGCTGTTCTCCAAGATGCTGGCCAAGAAAGCGGACTCCGGCCTGTTCCGTTACATGGCCGATTTCACAGCCGATTGGATGGACTTCGACGCGGCGTATCTCGGTGTCACTCCGCAGCCTTATTCGGAAGCAGATTATCGCCCCGCCACCTTCAATGCCCCTGAAGGTCAGACGTACGAGTGCGGAGCGCAGGATCAGGGGAATGAGTTGAATATCCTCTTGAACGAGGTCGGTGCGCAATCCTTTATGGATCATAAGGAGAAGGACGAATCCGGACCGGTTGGGACGGCCTGACCTGCGGAGACGGCGAGTTGAGGGGCTATATTGTCAAGCAGTTTTCTTAATCTTTAATCGGGGAGGGCATAATTTTATGAGAGTGGTGCAGACACGGAATAAAAAATTGGTGTTTGGCATTCTCCTCTCTGCGCTAGTCGTCGGTGTCATGCTGACGATCGGCCAGGTGCCTCTTGCGGTCAGCCAGCCGGTGACCATTCCGGTGAAGGCGATCAAGGGGCCGATCCCGATGGACGGCGCGAATCCGATCTGGGAAGGCGTGCCGGGCGTCGTGGTTCCATTGAGCGGACAGACGATTACCACACCGATGCACCCGAACATCGCCGTGAAATCGGTGTTCGTGAAGGCCGTGACCAACGGGAAGGAACTCGGCTTCCGGCTGGATTGGGCCGATCAGACGAAGAATGATACGACGATTGGGCCGCAGGACTTCCGCGATCAGGCTGCGATTCAATTCCCCGTGAATACGTCCGGAGCACCGCCGTTCCAGTGTATGGGGCAGTCGGGTGGAACGGTGAACATTTGGCGGTGGAATGCTGAGTGGCAGAAGGATATCGGAAAGGACAGCGCGGGCCTCTGGGACGTGGACGACCAGTACCCCGGTATTTTCTGGGACTACTACTTTGAAGAGCCGGCGGGCGGCGTGACATACCCCGATCGGATCGGTCGCAGCCTTGGGCCCTTCAACCCCGGCATCTGGTCCGGCAACATCATGTCTGATCCCACGCTCCGGATCAGCTCCGTTGAGGATCTCAATGCCAACGGCTTCAGCACGCTGACCACACAAGCACACCAAGACGTGATCGGCAACGGTCTGTGGGAGCCGGCCGGATCGATCAAGGGTGGCTGCTGCGTCGGTCCAACCTGGCGCATTGTGGTGAAGCGCGCGCTGGCGACCAACGACCCGAACGATGTGCAGTTCAAGCCGGGTATGTCGGTGCCGGTTGCCTTCGCCGTCTGGGATGGCAGCAACGTCGAGCGCAACGGCATGAAGGGAATTTCAACCTGGTTCACTCTGAAGCTGCCGTGATGCGGCGCTGAGCAGGGTTAGTCGACCACAACGGGCCCCGAGCTTCCTGTCCGTCAGGCAAGCTCGGGGCCTTTTGCTTTCGCTCACTTCGCCGCCCGTTCAGCCGTCCGTTCTCGCCTACTGCGGTTGCATTGGAAAGATTGGAGGGTGTATAAAATACAATCTCTTTGCGGCTGTTGACGCGCTCAGCCGTTTGAACTCCAAGGACTTATCGTGAAAATCTCTCTGTTGTTCCCCCCCAGTTGGCACCCGTCTCAGCCGTACTTGAGCTTGCCGTCAGTGACGGGGTTTTTGAACCAGGCCGGCATCACATCCGTGTCCCAGCGTGACCTGAACATCGAAGCGCTGGATATGATTCTGACCCCTGACTACGGTCGTGACATCCACGCAAAACTGCTGGACAAGGTCAAACAGCTCGAGCGCGGACATCAGGGAGAGTCCGGGCCGAATAGCAAGGAGCACTATGCGCGGGCGGTCGAGTCGTTGAGCCGGCTTCCCTATCTCATCGATCGGCTGGACCTCGCCAAGGAGACATTGCGCGGCGAAAACTTCTACGACATCGAGCAGTACCGCGATAGTCTCTTCTTGATCGATAAATGGCTCGAGGTCGTATCAACGCTCTACTTTCCGACCCGCATGACGGTCGTCGACAATCAATTCAGTACGTATTCCATTTATTCATCGAAAGATCTGCTCAAGGCGATCAAGGACGAGGAACAGAATCCCTATCTCGATCTGTTTCGCGACCGGTTCGTGGGATCAATTCTCGACTCCGCGCCGGATCTGATCGGCGTCTCGATTACGGCCACGTCTCAGATCATTCCCGGCTTGACCCTCTGTCGCCTCATTAAAGAGGCGAATCCGGACATCCACGTGACGATCGGCGGGAGCATCTTCACCCGTCTCGTGGACAATCTGAGGCGGTGTCCCGGGTTATTCGATCTGACCGACGACATCATCGTCTTCGAAGGTGAAACGGCGCTGCTGGAACTGGTCAATCAGTTGGACGGCAAGCGCGACATGACGAAGGTCCCGAATCTCATCTACCGGCAGAATGGACGCATCGTCGTCAATCAGCCGTTCTACTCGGAGAACATCAACGATCTGCCGGCGCCGAATTATGATGGGTTTCCACTCGGCCGTTATCTGGCGCCCGAGACGGTCTTGCCGGTGCAATTCTCCCGGGGCTGCTACTACAAGGATTGCGCGTTCTGCGCGCTGACACTGGACCATCAGAACTTCAGGCAGAAAGATCCCACCAAGACGGTGGACGATCTGCAGATGCTCTCGGAAAAGTACGACACGCCGTTCTTTTTCTTCACTGATGAGTGCCTCGCGCTGTCGCCGACCAAGCGCCTCTGTCAGCAGTTGATCGACCGTCGCCTGAATCTGCAATGGACCTGCGAGATGCGGTTCGAGAAAAATCTCGGCCGGGACCTGTTGACGCTGATGCGGGATGCGGGGTGTCTGAAGATCGTCTTTGGCTTGGAGTCCTTCAACCAGCGGGTGATGGACTTCATGAAGAAGGGCATCAAGCAGGAGAGCGTCCGTCGGATTACCGAGGATTGTTTGGACCTCGGCATCGCGATCCACTGCTATATCATCGTGGGTTTCCCCACCGAGACGGAAGAAGAAGCGCTGGAGACGATGAATTTCGTGGTGCAGAACACGCGGCTGAATTCGTCGTACGGGTTCTCCTGCCAACCCTGCTTGTTCGACCTCGAGAAGGAAGCGCCGATCATGAGCGATCCGGGCGGCTACGGCATTCGCCGGATCATGCGGCCGGCGTCAGAGGACTTGAGCCTGGGCTTCTTCTACGAAGTCCAAGGCGGGATGGCGCCGGACCAGGCCGAGCGCCTCTACCAATATGTGTACGAGAAGGTGAGCGAGGTGGTGTGCGAGCTGCCGTTCAACTATTCAATGGCGGACGGATTGCTGTACATCGCTCGCGCGAAAGCCCAGGCCGGGCAGGTCGCGCAGCCGGCGGGGTCCTAAGCTCAACGGACGGACGATGAGCGCATCCAACGTCGCTGTCTCAGAAAAGGCCGTCGGGCGAGTCGACGAGCAGGGGCTCCTGTTCGAATACGCGCTCAAATTCCTCCTCGTCGCGGCGTTTCTGGAACTCGTCCTCTATCGCTTGGTGTCTCGGCTCGGGATGCATTTGAGCAAGCTTGCCGCGCAATACGACTGGATCCGACTCCTGTTCAAGGGACTGTCGTCGATCGGGTTTACGCTGTTGAACGTCGTGTCGCTGCTCGTGTTCCTGTGTCTGGGCGTGCTGCTCATCGTGAAAGCCAAGCACCTGGGCCGTCGAATGTCGGAGACGCTGCTCGTCGGCGCCGTCTCGCTGCTCCTGGTGCTCACGATCGTCTTTTTGTTCCTGCCGCCGACCATGCTCGCCCCGATTGCCTACAATCTCGTGACGACGGTCGCGCTCGTGATCCTGGCGGGTCAGTATCTGAAGAGCCATGAGTCGATCGCCCAGCGTGTGATGCTCTTGACCTTCGTGCTCGGGATCGGCGGTTGGCTGTACTATCAGACCATCTCAACGATGTACGGGTTTTGGGAAATCCTTGATGCGCCGCCGCTCGCGCACGAAGTGAACCGGATCGGCGAAGCGTTGATGGTGCTCTCGAGCATCGTGGCGTTCTGGGCCTATGGCGGGGTGTCGTGGCGGACGACCAATAGGCGGCAACGGCGCCGCACGTGGATCGTTGCCGCTACCGCGGCCTCGATTTTCACGGGCCTTCTGCTACTCGACTATGTCCTCGGGCTGTACGATCGAACACTGGCCGATTCGATCCGGAAGGCGGGAGAGGGGATCGGGTGGATTTTTCAAATGGGGATGGGCTACACGTTCTATCTCCCGTTCGCCTTTTATGTGGCGGGCTTGTTTGGATGGTCGTACGCCGTGATCAAGCAGGTGTCGATGGGGCGGCTCGCGGGGTACGGTCTCGCCCTCATGTTCATGGCCGGCTACGCGCTGCAATTGTCGCATCTAACGTTGATGGTGGTCTTGGGACTGTTGTTGTTGAATGCGGACCGGCAGCGGCTCGCGATCAAGGTCTCCGAGTCTGTCGGACAAACGCCGCTCATGAACACGCCGGGCACAATGGTGGGCGAGCGGATTTAGGTAACTCAGCAGTGAAAGAGGAACGAGGACCATGGATCAGCAGAACGTGACGCAGGCGGAAGCGGGTGGCGCGATCAGCGAGCAGGAACGGCCCTTGTCGCCGGACGAAGAGATCGCTGAACTCGAAAAGCTATTGGCGACCGACGGCGAGGATTTCCAGGCGCGGTGCCGCCTGGGCGAACTCTATTTCAGCAAGGGGCGGCTCGATGACGCGCTGAACGAGGTCAAGAAATCGATCGAGATGGCCGAAGCGCTGCGCCTGGAGATGAACCGTTCGCTCGCCATGTACTATTCGAATCTCGGGACGATCTACGGGACCAAGGGGATGATTGATGAAGCCGAGGCTCAATTCAAGAAGGCCTTGGAAGTCTACCCCGACGACGTGCTCGCGCTGTTCAATCTCGGTCGTGTCTATTCCGACAAGCGCCTGTTCATGGACGCGCGCAAATACTATGAACGCTTGGTCGAAGTGACGCCGGAGGATCCGATTGCGTGGTACAACCTAGCCGGCGTCTATGTGGAGCTGGATAATCCTGCCGTCTCCGATTACAACACCATCGACATGGCGATGCAGTGCTACCTGAAGACACTCGAGCTGGACCCGCGGCACCTCGAGGCCAGCTTCAAGTTGATGGAGATTGCGCTGAACCACAAGAAGACGGATTTGGCGATCAAGGTGATGGAGGAGGCGGTCGAGCATAACCCCGACGAGCCGCTGGCCTACTACAACTTGATCAGCACTTACGACAAGTGCAAGATGTTCGAGCAGGCCGAGCAGACCCGGCAACGGCTCAAGGAGCGTTTTGCGAAGCGGACCCGCGAAAGCGGACGGTCTGCATAGCCATAAAGGAGAGTATCCATGTTTGGGAGCATCGGTTTTACGGAATTGATCCTCATCTTGGTCATCGTGCTGATTATCTTCGGCGCCGGCAAGCTGCCGCAGCTTGGCGAAGGTCTCGGGAAGGCGATCAAGGGCTTTAAGAAGTCCGTGCACGAAGCCGACGCCCTCGAGGCCGAAGCCCGACAGGCGCAAGCGCAGCCGGAGATGACGCCACCGCCGCCGCAAGTGACCGCGCAGCCGGCACCCGTCGCACCTCCTGTTCAAATGGCCATGGCCGAACCGCAGCCCGCCCAGAAGGGGTAACGCGCGAAGTCCGGTTCTCTGGCATCGAACGGGGGCACAATGGGTACGGAGCTCGAACTCGCAATCGGGCACATCGAAACGTTTGCGGGCAACGGAAAGGCACGCAGCACGGGGGACGGAAAGCTGGCCGTCAAGGCCGGGATTCCGTTGCCGCATCACGTCGCGCTGGATAAAGAGGAGCGTTATCTCTATATCGCCGAGTCCGGATCAGACCGCGTTCGTCGTGTCGATGTGCAGGAAGGGAAAATCTACAACTTCGCCGGCATCGGCGAGACCTGCTACAGCGGTGACGGCGGACCGTGCGGCGAAGCGGGTCTCTATCTCCCGCTCGACGTCGCCTTCGATTCCGAAAACAACCTGTATATTTGCGATTCCGGCAGCAACCGAATTCGTCGTGTCGATCGCGACACCGGCATCATCACGACGGTGGTCGGGACCGGGCAGCACGGGCTCAATGGAGACGGTCCCGCGCTCGAAGTGAATCTCACCTGGCCGGGCGCGATCGCGTTCGATCCCGACGACGTCCTGTACATCGCCGACACACAGGCCCATCGCGTGCGCCGCTACGATCCGCGTACCGGCATAGTGACGACAATTGCGGGCACCTGGTCTGCGGAGGATGATGCCCGCGAACAGCCGTTGGTGGCCAGAAACCTCGTCGTGCTGTCCGGTGATGCGATCGGGATCGACTTCAGCGACGATCACGGCTGGCTGATGCCCGTCTGCTCCGATGGCCTCGATCTGTCGCTCTATCTCGACGACGGCCGGTCGGCCATGGACGCACGGCTCTACGATCTGGTCGGGATCGCGACTGACAGCCAAGGCCATGTGTACGTGGTGGACAAGGGCAGCAATCGCGTGCGCAAAATCGACAAGTATACCGGCGTGATTTCGACGCTCGCCGGCGTCTGCCGCTACGGTTGGGATGGAGATGGAAAACCGGCCGTCAAGTCCATGCTCAACGCGCCGGAGGCGATCATCTTCGACTCTCACGACAACGCGTACATCTCGGACACGATGAATCATCGCGTGCGGCGGGTCGACGCGCAGACCGGCGTCATCACGACGGTGGCCGGCAGCGGTGACAGCGGGTACGAAGATAAGAATATGGGCGGATGCGGCGCGGCGCGATTCGTCGCCAAGGAATCCGCGGGACAGCTCAAACATGGCGACGGCCTCCTCGCCGTCGAGGCGGTCGTCAATTCTCCCGTCGGGCTTGCGCTGGCGAGCAACGGGGCGTTGTACATCTGCGAGCGCGGCGAGAACAAAGTCCGCCGTGTCAAACTCTGGTAGGGCGCAACCGCTGATCCGCTCCGAGTCGGTTCGGCGGCTCCGATCGCATGGGCGTTCGGTTCGTGCGAGGTCTCGATGGGACGATGGCAACGGGTGCGTGACGGACAAGACTCAGTCGTTCCTCTCTTCCTGGCGATTCTGATCGTTGCGTCGGTGCTCGGCGCGCTCGGCGTGCCGATGGTGAGTTCGCAAGGACTCGTCATTCGGTCGCATTTCCTTCCCGGTACCATTCCCATCACACCGGACGATCCTGCATGGGAGAAGGTCAGCCCGCTGACGCTGCCGTTGAGCGGCCAGGTCATCACACGGCCCGTCTGGCCGGAGCCCGCGGCGCGATCCCTCACGGTTCGCTCGATTCACAACGGCACCGACATCGCATTCCTGCTGGAGTGGCAGGACAATACGAAGAACGACCGCTTGACGCCGGGGACGTTTCGCGACGGCGCAGCCATCGGCTTCCCGCTCGGTGATGCGCCGGCCTTCTTTTGCATGGGGCAACTCGACCACTACATCAATATTTGGCATTGGAAGGCGGACTGGCAGAGCGATGTCGACCGGCGCGCCGCACGGACCAGCGAGCGAAAGGGCGAAGGCGAAGTGCGACGCTTTGAAGTGATCCCGCGTCGTGCCTCATCGGTCGAAGACCTGATCGGGGGCGGGTTCAGCACCCTGACGAGTAAGCAGTCGCAAGGGCGCGTCCAGGGAAAGGCCATTTGGAAAGACGGCATGTGGCGCGTAGTGATTCGTCGGCCGCTCGCCAGTACCGATATGGAGAACGAAGCGCGGCTCGAGCCGGGTCGTCTTCAGACCATCGCCTTTGCGATCTGGAACGGCGAAAACAAAGAGCGCAACGGGCAGAAGGCCGTGGCTCCCTGGTTTCAACTCCTGATTGATCCTGTGACGCAAGTGTGAGGGGCGAACGTGCAACCGAAGCCTCTCGACGGCTGATCGCAGAGCCATGGCAACCGAGAGGATGATAGGTCGAGGCCGAGCCCTCCCATGCATGGGTAGGGCTTTTTTCATAACTCTGTTGGCTTGGGTGACGATCTCTCTGCCGCTGCCTGTGGCATCGGGAGCGACAGGGGAGAACGGCGAGATGACGGAGGAGGAGGTGCTCGCGCTGGGCGAGCAGTTCGGAATCGTCGTGGGCCCGGTGGATGAAGAAATCCAGAAAGAGCTCAAGATGCAGAAGCCGGAAGGCGTCGTCGTCTTTGAAGTGATCGGCGGCACACCGGCCGATTTGGCGGGCATCAAGGTGCGCGCGGTGATCAAAGAAATCGACAAAGAAGAAGTCCGGACGCTGAAAGATTTTGGGCGGGCGCTGAAGCGCGCCATGCCGACGTGCAACTTTACGGTCGGGACCTATGAGCCGGCCGACCCGGAGACGCAGGGCGTCGGCGGGGTCCTGAACTTTCATTTCGTCGGGTGCAAGCGGGACTGAGCGGCGCACCAGGGCCGAGCGAACGGAACAGCATGAGGACTCGACACATCGTAGCGGCGCTCGGGCTGTGCAGTCTGATCGGTGTCGGCGCCGCCCTGCTCCAGGAAAAGGCGGCCGCTCAAAAAGCGAACGGCCAAGAACCGGAACCGTGGGTTGCCGAGATCGAAAAGGTCTTCATCCGCTCAGAGGATTGTAAGCAGTGCCACGACCGGCATTATGAAGAATGGAAGGGCATGCGCGAGCAGACGCCGGACCTCAAGACGTTCGGCCGGGTCGATGCGGCGCTGCTCCATGGGACATCACTTGAATCTCCGGTGTTCCGGACGGTGTTGGGCCTATGGCTCAAGACGAATCCCACGCCCGAGCAACGTGTGCAATGCCTCTCCTGCCATGTGCCCGCCGTCACCGTCTTTCCGAAGCATGTCGACAAGATCAACCGACAGGTGCTGTCGGGGAAGGTCGATGTCGAAGGCATCAGTTGCGCCTCGTGCCATTTGATCGGCTCTGTCGCAGACCATCCGGGACCGCCGCCCACGTTCAAGCTCAAACCCGGCGAGACGCTGTACGGCCCATATAACGATCCCGAGGAGAACCTCGTCCATCCATCCGAGCAGTCAGACCTGTTTCGAGGCGCCAATTACTGTACCTCGTGCCATTTTGATAAGGTGAAGGACGTCACACGCCGCGATCTGCCCGGCGAGATCCTGCAGGGCACGGTGTGTCAGGATTGCCATATGGAGCCGTCGACGGGAAGCTCGACCTCGAAGCGGGGCGCCATGACGCGATCGATCGGGCGGCACTGGTTCCGAGGCGTCGTGATCCCGGGCATCATGTTGCGGAATAGAAATCTGCAGGCCGAGTGGATGCCCCGGCTCGACATCGACGTGGCAAAAGGAAAGGACAAGATCGAGGGGACGGTGTTGGTGCGGACAGGCAGTTTGCCGCATAGTTTTCCTGATGGGGACCCGGTGCTCAAACAGTTTTTCATTACGATTTCCGTGAAGGATGCGAAGGGACGGACGCTCGTGTCGGAGGTCAAGCGCTTTGGCTTGTCCTATGAAGAGATTTTGCGCGGACCGATTCCCGAACCACTCGTCAAAGGTGGCAGCACGCGGCGTATTCCCTTCACGCTCGCCGTCGGCGCAGGCGACGCGCCAGCCACCGTCGAAGCTCTCCTGACCTACGCGTTGATCCCCGATCCCTCGCCCGACTTGAAAGCCGCGTATCTCTCGACCTTGCCCGGCGACAAGGAGCGCGACGAGGCGAGCAAGGTGATCGAGGACTACACGCAGCCGCGCGTACTCACGTTCCGAACCAAAGCACTCTAGGCCAAGAAGAGAAAGGGGACGGCGATCGTGACGAGAGCTCTGCGAATTGGTCTGATGATAGCCGCTCTGGCGGCGCTCTCCGCCCTGGTCGCGCAGTTTGGGCTCGCGCAAGACACCAAGGGTAAGGCCGTCGTCGAGAAGGTGTTCCCCAACTCGAATAAGTGCAAGCGTTGCCACGAACGGGCGTTCGAAGAATGGGAAACCTCGCCGCTCTCGAAATCCATTCACTCGCCGGTCTTTCGCGCGGCCCTCGATGAGTACCTGACGTTTTCCGGCGGCAAAGACAAAGGCCTGTGCTTCAAGTGCCACTCACCTCAGATCAACGAATTCATGGATCAGGCGCCGCTCTTCGTCCAACAGACGCAGGGTGGCGAACCGACGATCGACGGTGTGGGTTGTGCGGAATGTCACCTGATCAAAGCCATCGATCGCTCCAACCATCCGCCGGTGCCGAAGTATGAGCCCGGGAAGACACTCTTTGGTCCGTACAAGGACGCGGTTCAGAATCTGGCGCACCAGTCGATGGAATTGGACCTGTTCCGCAAATCGGACCTCTGTTTGAATTGTCATCTCACGGTGCCGGCCGCGGCGAACTTGGGCAAGAGCAATGATCTGCTCGGCAGTTGGGAGACGAGTAAGGCCGTGAAGTCGGGCAAGGAGTGTCAGACCTGCCACATGCCCGAGCAGGTCGGCGAATCGGCCAACGGCGAGAACAAGCGCAAGGTCGCGAACCACACGTTTCCGGGCCGCATCGGGAAACTCCGCCAGGAAGCGGCCAAGCTGGAGATCGCCACCGACATCAAGGGCGATCAGACGAAAGTCACCGTGACGGTCCAGAGCCTCGTCCCGCACAATTTGCCGACCACTCACCCCGGTTGGGCGAGCGTCGTCCTCGATCTTTCAATTCTCGGGAAAAATCTCAAAACGGTGTATACCGACAAGCGGGTTTACGGCCGCACCTATGCGGATGCGAAAGGGCAGAAGACGGTCTTCGATTTTCAAGCCGTCAAGGTGCTCGAGGATACCGTCTTGAAGCCGGAAGAAACCCGCGTGGAAACGTTTACCTTCCCGACTCCGAAAGACACGCGCTCGTTCGATGTCGAAGCCGCATTGAACTACGCTCCCGTCAGCGGCCCGCCGCCCTTCCTCCAGCGCATCGAAGCCGAGTCGCCAAAAGGCGCCCAAGACCCCGCCTTCCAACCGATCCCGATCGTGAAGAAAAGCGTGAACGTGCCGGTGACGAAGTAGGAACGGGGCGCGGCAGGGCCGCTTCGCTCGCGGTGCCTTCCGGAACGGCTGGCGGCGTCTTGCGGGACGGAAGCCTTCGGGTATTCTCTCGCCCACGGTCTTCGACCGCGATGGCTCGGTCAGTACCCGCTTTCCATCCCGCAAGACGCCGCTCAGCTTTTTCGTTCCTCACGGCAAGGCTCGCTTCGGGCCCTGCGCACGCCCTTTGAGATGAAAGTGAAGATAAGGAAGTAACAGCGAGGAGCGGGGTGGGCAGGGCCTTCCGCTCCGGCGCTTCCGGAGCGGCTGGCTACGGCCTCGCGGCACGGAAGCCTTCGGGTATTCTCTCGCCCACGGTCTTCGACCGCGATGGCTCGGTCAGTACCGCTTTCCATCCCGCAAGACGCCGCCTAGCTTTTTCGTTCCTCACGGCAAGGCTCGCTCCAGTCCCTGCCGCACCCCTTGAGAAGAATGAAAGAAGTAAAGGATTAGAAAGGTGAACGGTGCTGCAGGCCGCTCCGCTCGCAATGCCTCAGAAGCGGCTGCTTGCGGAGGCGCGTAGCGGAAGTCCTTCTGGAATTCCCGCCGGTCGCGATCTCCGATCGCGGTGCCTTTGGTCAGTTCCAGCTTTCCTTCCCCGCGCCTTCGCAAGCAGCTTTTTCGCTCCTCTCGGCAAGGCTCGCTTCAGCCTGCTGCACGCCTGTGTAGTTGAAAGTGAAGATAATGATGCCCGCATCAATTGCCTTAGTTAATTGCACTCAGAGAGGGAACAGCATAAACTGTTCACCAACACATAACTGCAGATGATCGATTTTTAGCCAAATGAGTCTAGAAGACGTTCTCCAGAAAATAGAGCCGGACCCTGAAGGAGAGCAGAAACGTCAACTATGCCTGGCTCGCGTCCGAGAGATCTCGTCGAGATCAATTAAACCTGCTGACACAGAACTGCTCCAACTCATTTCCGATCTCTTTCAAGATGTTCATGCAGAGACACCCTTCACCAGCAACGATTGTAAAGATTATGATCATCTAATTGAGAGCCTCTCTTTCACAACCAAAGACCTTTCTCAGGTCGATGCAGGCGAACTGAAAACGGCGTGGTCGAGATTTTTGAGCGTAGGTCGAGTTGAGTTCGGATGGCCTTTGAACGTAGGAGTGGCCGGATGGTATTCCGAACACGGCAAAGTCTCGCATGCGCTGGCGGTCTATGAACATTTGTACGCTCTGATTCGACAAGGTGAGTTACACGAAGAATGCGGGGAGGAATTTGAGGGATGGCTGATTGATCTTCTCAGTCTGCGCGTTGAAAGAGGACTTCATCAGCGAGCAAGGCATCTGTGCGAGGTCATTGAGGATTTCTATAATGATGGTTACATGTCACTTGAGGTGTACTTCGAAAGCTTATCTTTTCGGACAGAACTGGTACATGCTGCAATTAAGACACAGATTGCGGCAGAAAAGCAGGCTACTCAAGTCAGACTGGAACACGAAGGGATTCCTTTATTGGACTTTGGCCTTCTAACCCGAAGCCTCATCGTTGAAGCAGAATTATGGAGTAGTGATCACTGGAATCAGATTTACCCCGGGGGTGCCCCTCTATACTGGACCCTTGCCATCGAATCGGAATTTCACGATAAGGTATTCGTCCGAAACCGTGAGCGGCTTCAAAAACTTCTTGAGAAAGGCTTGCCACGTGGCCAGAAAGTGTGTGGGCTAAAGCAAATTGAACGAGTAATTGAGGAAGCTCGACAAATCTCTGGTTGAAATCAATCTTTGCTGATATGCATTTTTAAAATCATGGCAACCGAGACGGAATTGAACTTTATCTGAATACAGGGCCGAGCTATGGGCATCCCAGACTACCAGTCGATTATGCTGCCATTACTGCGTTTCGCTGAGGATGGCAAGGAACATTCGTTGCGTGAGGCGATCGAACGATTGGCTGAAAAGTTTGGGCTGACAGACGCTGAAAGGAAAGAACTGCTACCGAGTGGGCAGCAACCAACCTTCGACAATCGCGTTGCATGGGCTCGAACATATATGAATAAAGCCGATTTGTTGCGCGCTACTAAGCGCGGCTATTTCGAGATAACGGAGCGCGGCCGCGACGTCTTATCCAAGAAACCATCTGAGATCAATGTCAAATTCTTGGAGCAATTTCCCGAGTTCATCGAGTTCAGGGCGAAACGACGCGAACGCGGAGGGACAGCGGATTCAGGTCAAACGGAAATTCTTCAGACCCCCGGCGAACTTTTGGAAACGGCATATCAGAAACTCCGCGATGATTTATCCACCGATCTTCTAAAAACAGTCCAACAGTGCTCGCCCGCGTTTTTCGAGCGTCTCGTTGTCGATCTCTTAGTGAAGATGGGGTATGGCGGCACGAGGAAGGAGGCCGGTCAAGCAATTGGACGGAGTGGCGATGAAGGAGTTGATGGAATCATTAACGAAGATCGTCTTGGTCTGGATGTTATCTACATTCAGGCCAAGCGCTGGCAGGGTGCTGTTGGTCGTCCAGAAATTCAAAAATTTGCTGGAGCGCTTCAGGGTCACCGCGCGAGAAAGGGCATTTTTATCACGACGTCTTTACAAAGGATGCTGAAGATTACGTCGCCAAAATCGACTCAAAGATCGTCCTAATCGACGGGGAGCAATTGGCTCAACTCATGATCGATAACAATGTCGGTGTTGCGCCAGTTGGCTCATTCGAAACGAAGAGGGTTGATTTGGATTATTTCATAGAAGGCTAGTGTTGACTAACGGTCGCTTTAGGTAGAAAGGCTCTATCGAAGCCGCTACTCCGCCACAATACTCGAGCCCGGGGACTTCATCTTAAAAATCTGAATGGCGGAGTAGATGTTCTTGGCGGGTTGGTTGAGGATGAGTTCGGAGTTGGTGATGTGGGTGTCGATCAGTTCGAACGGGCCGCCGCTGTAGTAGACGCGGCAGTGGTCCATCTGGCAGTTCTTGTAGACGTGGTTGTCGAGCGGCAGGTCTTCCTTCTCGAACGTTTTCCCTTCGATGATGATGTATGACGGGCCCACGAGGTCTCTCCTGCTGCGCACTATAACAAACTCCTTCGACGCCTCGCAAACGGCGCTTGCCCGGCCCATCCATCGCACATCGTTTGATCTGTTGCGCCTTTTGGCTTGATCATTGCAGTGCGCCTGTATACAATGGGCGCGCTTTTCACATCGTTCACGCTTTCACTTGCTTCAACGAGGGGCGGCACGTTTCGCTGAGTAATCCAGCGCGGGGGTGCGCCTGCCTCACGCAGCAGTACACTGACGAGGAGGGAATTCTGTGGATTTGACAACGGGGGTCGTCCTGTTCGCCATCGTCTCGGCGGCCGCGGGCATCGCCTACGGCCTGTACCTGGCGTTCTGGGTCTTCAAGCTCGACGCGGGCAACAAGGACATGCAGGTCATTGCACAAGCGATTCAAGAAGGCGCGGGCGCGTACTTGAACCGGCAGTATCGCACGGTCGGCATGGTGGCGGTCGGCTTGTTTCTGTTGTTGTGGCTGGCCGGCTTCTGGTCTGACAAATTCGGGTTGACGACGGCCATCGGATTTCTGGTCGGCGCCGCCGCATCCGCGACGGCGGGCTATGTCGGGATGTACATCGCCGTGCGGGCGAACGTGCGGACCGCGCAGGCCGCGCATCAAGGGTTGAATGCGGCCCTGACCGTCGCGTTTCGTGGTGGGGCGGTGACCGGTCTCCTGCTGATCGGCTTGGGCCTGCTGGCCGTCACCGGGTTCTATGCAATTGGGTCGGCATTGGCGGGGCAGGAAAAGGCGGTGCACGCGCTGCTCAGTCTCGGGTTCGGCGGAAGCTTGATCTCGGTATTTGCGCGCGTGGGCGGGGGCATCTACACGAAGGCGGCCGACGTCGGTGCCGATCTCGTCGGGAAGGTGGAAGCCGGCATTCCGGAAGACGATCCTCGGAATCCGGCCGTGATTGCGGATAACGTCGGCGACAACGTCGGCGATTGCGCCGGCATGGCCGCCGACCTGTTTGAGACCTATGCGGTGACGACCGTCGCCGCGATGGTGTTGGCCTTTACGATGTTCAATGGAGCGGCCGAGCCGATCCTGTACCCGCTCGTGCTCGGCGGCATGACGATTTTGGCGACGATCATTGGAATCCTCTTCGTCAAGGTCGGTCCCGGCGGGGGGATCATGCCGGCCTTGTACAAGGGCCTGTTCGTCGCGGGCGGGCTTGCTGCGGTCGCCTTCTATCCTATTACGATGAAGATGATGGACGGCGCGGGAGGCGTGGCCGGCGGCAATTATTACATCGCGGCGCTATTGGGGCTTATCGTCACGCTCGCGATGGTGTTCATTACCGACTACTACACCTCGAAGAGCTTCTCGCCAGTGCGGGAGATCGCCAAGGCGAGTGAGACCGGCCACGCGACCAACATCATCGCCGGTTTGGCCGTCGGCATGCAGGCGACGGCGTGGCCCGTCGTCGTGATTGCCGCGGCGATTCTGATCAGCTTTTGGGCCGGCGGTCTCTACGGAGTTGCGGTCGCGGCAGTCTCCATGCTCTCGATGGCGGGGATCGTGGTTGCGATCGATGCATTCGGTCCGATCACGGACAACGCCGGCGGCATTGCGGAGATGGCGCACCTCGGCAAAGACGTGCGGAACATTACCGACCCCCTCGATGCCGTCGGCAACACCACCAAGGCCGTGACGAAGGGCTACGCGATCGGGTCGGCGGGATTGGCCGCGGTCGTCCTCTTTGCTGAGTACGCGCGGGCCGCCGCCGGACCGAATCCATTGGGCGGCGGCTTCGATCTCTCGAATCCGTCAGTGCTCGTCGGCTTGTTTCTTGGCGGCATGCTGCCCTTTCTCTTCGGCTCCTTGTGCATGAAGGCCGTCGGACAAGCGGGAGGCTTGATCGTCGAAGAAGTGCGCCGGCAGTTTCGGACGATCAAGGGCATCATGGAAGGCACCGGCAAGCCGGAGTACGGGACGTGTGTGGACATCGTGACGCAGGCCGCGATTCGGAAAATGATGGTTCCCGGCTTGATTCCCGTGCTGTCGCCGATTCTCGTCGGGATCATCCTGGGACCGCAGGCGTTGGGCGGTGTGCTGGTCGGAAGCATCGTCACCGGGCTCTTCGTGGCCATCTCCATGACGAGCGCCGGCGGCGCCTGGGACAATGCGAAGAAGTACATCGAAGAGCAAGGGAAGAAGGGAAGCGAGACGCACAAGGCTGCCGTCACCGGTGATACGGTCGGCGATCCTTACAAGGATACCGCTGGACCTGCGATCAATCCGATGATTAAAGTCATCAATATTGTAGCCTTGCTCATCATCCCCCTGATCGTGCGCTAGCGGACGCTGGCTCGTCAGGTCGTCGGGAGTCGTCTGCTTGACGCCACTACAGTGGCGGAGTATTGTTAGGTTCAAGCGCCTGTAGCAGGAGGCTCCCATGGAAAAACAAGAGCGGAGGCCGGAACGCAAGGAGACTCAGGCCAAGGAGGAGGTCAAACCGAATCCAAAGGTCGTTGAGAGCGGAAAGAAGCTCAAGGAAGACATCGATAAACTCGTCGACGAAATCGACGACGTGCTCGAAGAAAACGCTGAAGAGTTCGTCAAGAACTATGTCCAGAAGGGTGGGGAGTAACCCCCACCTTTTTGTTTTCCCTCCGGTCGCTTCGTGTCTCGCCGCTGCTCCTCACCCGTACGTTGTGTGGTTTGACAAAGGACAGGCCCGTCACTAGTATGCGCTCACTCATCCTCTCACCACACGAGGCGCATGCTTGCCAAACGCTGGGTTTTTCCTGATGTCGATCTCCGTCAATCCATAGCCCTCGCGCAGGCTCTCTCAGTCTCACATATCACCGCCGCGCTGCTGCTCGCACGTGGCGTGCTGACCAAGGAGCAGGCCGACCGATGGCTTTCTCCTCAAGAGTCGATCCGCCACGATCCCTTTCTCATTCCTGATTTGCCGGCCGCCGTCGACCGGTTGCATGACGCCGTCGTTCAGCGCGAACGCATCTGCTTCTATGGCGATTATGATGTCGACGGCATGTCGGCGACGAGCATCTATACAGAGTTTTTTCGCGGTCTCGGTGCCGATGTTTGTTGGTATATCCCGCATCGACTCCGCGAGGGATACGGGCTGAACGAAATGGCGGTCCGGGAGCTCGTGGCCGACGGTGTTCGCCTCTTGGTGACGTCGGATTGCGGGACGACCAGCCATCGAGAAATCGAGGCCGCCCGACGTCTCGGCGTCGACGTCATTGTCACCGATCATCATCAGAGCGATGCCCGCCTGCCGGATGCCTTGGCCGTGATGAATCCCCATCGGCCTGATTCCGCCTATCCGTTTGCGCATCTCTGTTCGGCCGGGCTGGCTTATAAAGTCGTTCATGCGTATGCCAGTCGATACGGAGCGTCCGCCACCGTTCGCCCCGAGTCTTTCCTCGACCTTGCCGCGCTCGCGACCGTTGCCGACATGGTCCCGCTTCAGGATGAAAATCGTGCCATCGTGCGGGCCGGCCTCGATCTCATCTCGTCCGGTGTACGACCCGGGCTCCGCGCGTTGAAACAGGTTGCGGGAATTAACTGTCCATGCAGTGCGGCGACCATTGCGTTTCGATTGGCACCTCGCATCAATGCCGCCGGTCGGCTGGCACACTGCGATCTCGGCGTTCGATTGTTGACGACCCAATCGGAGACAGAAGCGTGGGACCTCGCGACTCAGCTCGAGCAGCTGAACGCGGAACGCCAGCGGATCGAGGAGCAGATGACGCAGGAAGCCGTGACGGCTGTCGGTGAGGGAGAACCGCCCGCGGCCATCGTGGTGGCATCGCGCCAGTGGCATCTCGGCGTCGTGGGCATTGTCGCGGCGCGGCTCGTCGAGCGATTCCATCGGCCGGCAATCGTGCTGGCGGTTAACGACCACGGCCAGGCCAAGGGGTCAGCCAGAAGTGTGCCGGGGTTCGATCTGTATCGGGCGCTGGCCCAATGCCGTGAGGTTCTCCTAGGATTCGGGGGGCACCCGAGCGCCGCCGGGCTGACTTTGGAGGAAGCACGCATTCGGGAGTTTACACCGATGTTTCAACGTATTGCCGCCGAGTGGGCCGGTGGGGAGGCGCGTGATCCCTTGCTTCGCTTAGATGCGGAGGTTAAGCTGATGGACATTGATCCACGCGTTATTCGGGAACTGGATCTGCTCCATCCCTTCGGCGCCGGGAACCCGGAGCCGGTCCTTGCCGTTCGTCACGTCACGATCCTGAACGCCCGAACCGTGGGCGATGGTCATCTCAAGCTGATCGTCCGACAAGGGCGGTCGCTCCCGTTCGAAACCATCGGCTTCCGGATGGGTGCCTTGGCGGCGCGGGGATTGGCCACTGACCGGCCGGTCGATCTGGCCTTCATGCCCGAGTTGAGCCGTTGGAACGGATTCGATCGCATTCAATTGAGGCTTCGGGACATCAGAATCGCTGTCCCGCACTGACATGCCGACAGAGACGATTACCGATATCGATCAATTGATCAAACGGCTCCAGAGCTACAGCCCGGAAGCCGAGACGGACCTCGTGCGTCGTGCATACGAATTCTCTGCCCACGCACATGCCGGGCAGACCCGTCAGTCCGGTGAGCCGTACCTCAAGCATCCGCTTGCCGTCGCCGGCGTGTTGACGGCGCTGCGCTCCGATGTAACTGCGATCGTCGCCGGCTTGTTACACGACACGTTGGAAGATACCCTCGCGACGCCGGCCGAGCTCGAACAGCTCTTCGGCAAGGAAGTCGCGCGGCTCGTCGACGGCGTGACGAAAATCGGGAAGATTCAGTTCCGGAACTACGAAGAGAAGCAGGCGGAGAACTTCCGCAAGATGGTTCTCTCCATGGCGGACGACATCCGGGTCGTCCTCATCAAATTGGCCGATCGCCTGCACAACATGCGGACGCTCGAACATCTACACGAGGCGAAGCGTCAGCAAATCGCCCAGGAGACGCTCGAAATCTACGCGCCGCTGGCGAACCGGCTCGGCATCGGCTGGATCAAGAACGAGCTGGAAGACCTGTGCTTGAAGTACTTGAAGCCCGAGATTTACGCCATGCTGAAGATGCGCGTGTCGAAGCGCGACGAGGAGCGCCACGCCTACATCGAAACGGTCATCCAGCAAGTCAAGGCGGCGCTGGCCGAAGCGGGCCTCAAAAGCGACGTCCAAGGGCGGCCGAAACACCTGTACGGCATCTATCAAAAAATGGAGCGGCAGTCGATCTCCTTCGAGGAGGTGTACGACCTCACCGCCCTTCGCGTCATCACCGACGTGAAGATGAACTGCTACGCAATCCTCGGCCTGATTCACTCGCTCTGGCGCCCGGTGCCCGGCCGCTTCAAAGATTACATCGCCATTCCCAAATCGAATGGGTATCAGTCGCTGCATACGACGGTCGTGGGTCCTAAGGGCGAGCACGTGGAGTTTCAAATCCGCACCGAGGAGATGCATCGGATTGCGGAGTACGGCATCGCGGCGCATTGGAAATACAAGGAGCGCGGACAGATCGACGACAAGGAAGGGAAGGTCTTCAGTTGGCTGCGGCAGTTCGTCGAATGGCATCAGGATCTGACCGACAACCGCCAATTCATGGACACCGTCAAGCTGGATCTGTTCCATGACGTCGTCTATGTCTTCACGCCGAAGGGCATGGTCAAGGAGATGCCCAAAGGCTCGACGCCGCTTGATTTCGCCTACGCGATCCATACCGAGATCGGTGATCACTGCGTCGGCGCGAAGGTCAACGGCAAGATCGTCCCGCTCAAGCATCAGTTGAACAGCGGCGACACCGTCGAGATTCTGACCGCGCCCACTCAAGTTCCCCATAAAGATTGGCTGAAATTCGTTCGCACTTCGCGAGCAAAAACCAAGATCAAGCACTGGCTCAAAATCGAGGAGCAAAAGCGGAGCATCGAAATCGGGCGCCGCCTGCTCGAGCGCGAGTTTCGCAAGCACGATTTGCCGCCCGCGCAAATGTTGAAATCCGACCGGCTGCTACAAGTCAGTCGCGATCTCGGTCATGACTCGGTGGATGAGCTGATGGCCGCGGTCGGCTATGGACGGCTTGCCACGGCGACCGTGCTCGGACGATTGATGCCGAAGCCGGACGGCGAGAAGGCGCACGCGGTCGAGGAGGTGGCCGAGAGCAAGCCGTCGGCGAAATCGGCTGAAAAAGGCGTAAAGGTCCAGGGCGGCCGTGATCTCTTGATGCAGCTCTCGCGTTGCTGTAACCCGGTTCCCGGCGATCGGATCATGGGTTACATCACGCGTGGCCGAGGGTTGACGATTCATTCCGTCGGGTGTCCGAACCTCGAAGCACTGGATTACGACAAGGAACGGCTGGTCGAAGTCGATTGGGATACGAGTTCGCAGAGCATTCACAGTGTCAAGGTCTCGGTGCTGGCGGTAGACAAGCCGGGGGTCTTGGCGAATATTTCCTCGTCGATTTCAGGGAGCAACGCGAACATCAGTCGGGCGGAGATTACGACGCGCGACGATCAGAAGGCACAGCTCGATTTCGTCATCGAGGTCACGGACACGGGGCATCTCGATCGCGTTCTGAAGGCGATCGAACGCATCGAAGGCGTGATCCGGGCGAGGCGTGTTCGGGCGTGGCAGGAACGGTAGCGGCAGGATGTTGAAACCGCGGGCTCCGATTACTGCATCGGTACCTGGAACGAGAGCACGGACCCTCGCTGCAGTTTCAAGCTATCCGCCATCCCGGCAGCGAGTTCGAGAACATAGAGGGCGTTGTCGTTGGGTTGGTATTGCGGGCAGCCATCGTCGCTGCGGCTGCAGGTCGGCACGTTTCGTTCGACGTGGACCACGCGTTTTTTTCCGTCGAGCCAAATGATGTCTAACGGGATGCGGGTATTCTTCATCCAGAACGACCACTGCTGCGGTTCGGCGAACGTAAACAGCATGCCTCGATCCTTCGGCAACGCGTCTCGGAACATTAGCCCGCGGGCCCGTTTCTGTGGGGTGTCCGCGATCTCTGCCTGCACGACCGCGCCGTTCGGCATCTTGATGGCCACCAGTCCCTGGTCGTTCCCCGACGCGCCGGCCGCCGGCCAGGCCGATAGCAGCACAGCGAGCCATGTCGATAGGATCATCACCATGATGGCGCGATCCTAGCGGCGATCCTCCCCGCCGTCAAGCGAACGACAATGAAGCCAGTATGGTTGGACCAGTACGATGCGAACGTTCCCCCGACGCTGTCATATCCACGGATCACGCTGCCTGCGCTGCTCGGTGAGGCGGCAAGACGATACGGCGGCCGGCCGGCGGTCCGCTATTACGGCGCCACGCTCACGTATCGGCAACTCGACGAGATGACGGGCCGGCTGGCCGACGCGCTGTGTTCGATGCGCGGCGCATCGGGCGGCAAGGTCGCGCTCATGCTGCCCAACGTACCGCAGGCGATCATCGGCTACTTCGGCGCATTGAAGGCCGGTGCCGCCGTCTCTCCCATCAATCCACTCTATGTTGAACAGGAGATCGAACGGCAGGTGGTCGATGCGGGGTGCGAGACGATCATCGCGCTCCGGCAATTCTACCCTCGCATTGCACCGCTGCTCGGCCGTACCTGCCTGAAACACGTCATCCTGACGGGGCCGGAAGATTATTTGCCGTGGCTCAAGCGGCTGCTCTTTCCCTTCATCCAGCGCGGACAACGTGCGAATGTCGAGGTCGCAGAGGGCGGTGGAATTCATCACTTCCGGCGGCTGGTCAGCCGAGGGCGACCGACCTCCGTCTCCCATGGCTCGCCCGACGACGTCGCGCTGCTTCAATACACCGGCGGAACGACCGGGGTGCCGAAGGGGGTCGTGCTCACGCATCGGAACCTCGTCGCCAACACGTGGCAGTGCCGACATTGGATGCCCTCGTTGCGGTTGGGCGAAGAGCGGTTCTTGAGCGTGCTGCCGTTTTTCCACGTCTACGGCATGAGTGCCTGCCAGAATCTGGCAATCAGTATCGGCGCTGCGATGGTCCTTCTGCCTCGGTTTCAGGTCGGCGAGGTGTTGGAGACGATCGACAAGGAGTGCATCACGGTCTTCCCCGGCATCCCGGCGATGTATGCGGCGATCAACAATCACCAACGGCTGGAACGGTACAATCTGCGCTCCATTCGGTTGTGCATCAGCGGTGCCGGCGCGCTGCCGGCGGAGGTTCAGCGGAAGTTCGAGTCACTGGCCGAGGCAAGGCTCGTCGAGGGGTACGGCTTGACGGAGGCGTCGCCGGTGACTCACGTCAATCCAATTGAATCGAAGGGGCGGTCGCGCAGCATCGGCCTCCCGCTGCCGGACACCGAAGCCAAAATTGTCGATGCCGAGCGCCCGGAGCGGGAGCTACCGGTGGGCGAGATCGGGGAATTGGTGATTCGCGGGCCCCAGGTCATGCAAGGCTACTGGAATCGGCCCGACGAGACGGCGCAGGTTCTCAAAGACGGCTGGCTCTATACCGGCGATCTGGCCCGCATGGATGCTGACGGGTTCTTCTATATCGAGGATCGCAAGAAAGACATGATCAAGTCCGGCGGGGAAAACGTCTACCCGCGTGAGGTCGAAGAGGTGCTGCTCCGTCACCCGAAGGTCAAGGAGGCGGTGGTCGTGGGGTTACCCCAAGACCTGCGTGGTGAGCTCATCAAGGCCTATGTCGTCCTGCACGACGGGCAGCGTGTGGCGGCGGCGGAGTTGTTGGACCACTGTCGTCAGGAGTTGGCCAAGTTCAAGGTGCCGCGGAAGGTGGAGTTTCGCCAAGCGCTCCCGAAGACGATCATCGGGAAGGTGCTGCGGCGGGTGTTGATTGAAGAGGAACTGAAGAAGCGCGCCTCCGCCGCGCCTTGAATTGTGCGGGACCCGTATGCGATGCTGTCCCCAGATTGTGGAGGAGTTATGAAAGAAAAACGGCGCGTCCTGTACAAGAAAGGCGTCTTTGTCTGCCCGAAGTGCCGGCAGTCCTACGTCCAGGAAAAGTGGATCGAAGAGTGGCGGATTCGCTGCCACAAGTGTGACTATCGGGGGACGCTCACCGAGGTGTCCGTCGAGGAGCATATGGACGAGGAGACGATCCGGCACTAGTTCCCCGCTCTGTCGCTGTCGCTCATCGGACCTGTTCCTGCCTGTCCAGCGTCTACACCAGACACCAGATGTTGATGGAGGTTCGCGATGAAGCTGATCGCGCCGGCTGCTCTTCTGCTTGCATGCTTCTTTATAAACTCTGCGCGCGGCGCCGAGCCGACGATTACCGTCCTGGTCGCCTATCACTCGTTGACAGGGCATACCGAGCACATGGCCGAGGCGGTCGCCGAGGGGGCGCGCTCGGTGGCCGCGGCACGCGTGGTCATGAAGCGGGTCGGCGAGGTCACGGCCGATGAGTTGTTTGCGGCCGATGCGCTGGTCGTCGGGTCGCCCGTCTATTGGTCGAACATGGCGGGAGAGGTCAAGACGTTCTTCGATAACTGGCAATTCAAGTTCGGGGTGTTTCCAGAGTTTAAAATGCGCAACAAAGTGGGCGCGGCCTTCGCGACCGGCGGACAGATCTCCAGCGGGAAGGAGCTGACGATGCTGTCAATCCTGGCGGCCATGCTGGGCAATCAGATGATCGTCGTGAGCGGAGGCGGGGCCTTCGGGGCGTCGGCGACGACCGAGGGTGACAGCCCCGGGATCGACGAGCAAGAATTGGCGGCGGCCCGGCAACTCGGCCGCCGCGTCGCGGAGGTCGCGCGAATGCTGAAAGCCGGAATGCCATGATCCCTTAACTGTCCTTCTTGATCTGCTCGCTGAGATAGTTTTCGATCCCCACCTGCTTGATCGTCTCCAGCTGGGTCTCCAACCAATCGATATGCTCTTCCTCGTCCTTCACCATGTCTTCGAGGATGTGGCGGGTCGTGTAGTCGCCGACCTTGGCGCAGTGGGTGATCGCTTCGGTAAACAGCTTGACGGCATCTTGTTCCTGCTGGAGGTCGAGTTTGAGCTGCTCGAGCACCGTCTCTCCGACTTTGACCGTCCCCAGGCGCTGCATGTTCGGGACACCTTCCAGGTAGAGGATGTGCTCGATCGTCTTCTCCGCATCCTTCATTTCATCGATGCTGAACTCGCGTATCTTGTGATGGCGGCGTTCGTATCCCCAATTCTCCGACATCTTCGCGTGAATGAAGTACTGGTTGATCGCAGTGAGTTCATTCGTGAGGATGCGGTTGAGAAAGTCGATCACCCCTTCTTTGGCTTTCATCTGATTCCTCCTAGCGTGTCATCGGTTGGGTGAGGCGCGCTCGGGGAGCCGAGTGTGGGACAGCGAGATGTGAAAGGAGCGATGTGCGCCTGAATGGATTATCGAGCCGAACCAGGAGAGGTGTCAATACGGCGGGCAGGCAGTCAATAATGCTCCGAGAGTCAATCCTTTGATTGAGCAACAGTGCCGTGGCGACTAGGGGCAGCTCATCGAATTGGTGGCGATGGCGACGAGATCATGGATATTGCGCGCACACCGACCACAGCAATCATCATCCTCGAGGCCGAAACAGGCCTTCAACTTTTCCGGACATACCTGTCCGGTTCGACCCACCTGCTGAACATCCGCTTCCGTCAGCCCCTTGCACAGACATACATACATGCGCGGCTCCTTCAGGATGAATGGATGAACTGTGATGCCGGCAACAGCGAATCGATTATGAGAATAATTCTCAAAACCATAGCTAATAATAGGCTGCTCGGCCGGCCATGTCAAGAGCTTGTCGGACCGAGCAGCAGGGAGAAGGCCCAGGTGGGAAAACGTGTGAAGGTCTGCGGAATTAGCGCTGTGTCCGTTCGAGTTCTACGACCATCTCTTGGATGGTGTCGAATCCCGATTGCCAGAATGCTTCCGATGTCATATCCACGCCAATCCCGGCGAGGATCGTCGCCGGACTCTCTGATCCTCCTGCGGCCAAGAGATCCAAGTATTTCGGCACGAACCGAGGCCCTTGTTCTTTGTATCGCCGGTAGAGCGCGAGGACCAATAGATTTCCGAAGCTGTAGGCATAGCAATAGAACGGACTCGCGAAGATATGCGGAATCGTCATCCATTCCCAGCGGAATTCATCGGGAACTTTGACTGCCCGGCCGAATTGCTCACGCAGATTAGCCAGATAGGTCTCCGCCAGATCCTTGACGGTCCCCCCGTTGGCGACCAGGTCATGGGCCGCTCGCTCGAACAACACGAAATAGGCCTGACGCAGGATGGTCGCATACATGTCGTCGAGTTGGGCAAGGAGCAGGCTCTGCTTGACGGCCTTGTTGGACTCGTTCGCGAGCAGTGCCTCCGACAATAGCCGCTCGCCGAACACCGACGCGGTTTCCGCCAACGGCAGCGTCGAGTGAAAGGTAAAGACCGAGTGATCGGCCGCCATCATCGCATGGACCGCGTGGCCAAGTTCATGGGCGAGCGTGGCCACATCACGCGCTTCGCCGGTGTAGTTCAAGAGCACGTATGGCATGCCGCCTGGCACGACGCTGTAGCAAAAGGCGCCGCTCAACTTCCCAGGGATGGTCCGGGCATCGACATGGCGGTGCTTGAAAACTTGTTGAGCGAGTTCGGCCAACCGCGGAGCGAAGGCGTCATAGGCTTTCAGAACCATGCGCACGGCGTCCGCATAGGGATAGCGCTTTCGTTCGGCGCGGTGCGGAGCATAAATGTGATAACGGCTCATCGAGCGAATCCCGCAAATCCGCGCTTTGAGCCTGAAATACTGTTGAAAGACTTCGCCATTCTTCGCGCAGACGCGCAGCAATGCCTCGACCGCGTCATCCGGCACGTCGTTCCCAAGATTGCGCGCGGCGATCGGGGACGGAAAGTGCCGAAGGTGCGGATTCTCGCTTCGCCAATCGTTCACCAGGGCGGTGTACATCTCCCCGATGACGTCGCGTTGCGCTGCAAACACCCGGTACATCTCGTGGTATGCCGCTTCGCGCATCCGAGGTTCAGGACTGCGGATGTACAGGTTCAGTTCTTCGCGGGTGAGCTTTTTGCGGACCCCCTTCACCGTCAGTGTAAAGGTCATGGCGTTCGTCAGCACATCGTAGAGCGTGTTGATGGCGCTACGTCCCGTCGTGTTCTTGAGGTTGATGACCTTTTCTTCCGGTTCCGAGAGCGTATGAGTCTTGTACCGCCGGATCGACTCGAGGTAATAGCGGTAATCCCCTGAAGCGGCCAGCAATCGGGCCGCATTCGCGTCATCGACCCCTTGCCACCAGAGATCGAAGAACAGCATGCGGTTTTGCAACGCGGTCAGTTGCTCCTCAACTTTGCTTTTGAACGCGCGCGCGTCTATGTTCTTCGTGTCTTCCGAGAACCATAGATAGGCATAGGCGCTGATCGTCGCCGACTGACGAGCGATCGTCTCGGCGGATGCCAGGATCGACAGAAAGGTCTCTGTCTGCATCGACGGCGCAAGCTGCGATCGGGCCGACTCGAACTGCGCCACCTCATCATTCAGTTGAGCCATCAACTCGGCAAATTGGCGGTCGCGGTCCTCGAGTAAGTCTCGAAGGTCCCACCGGTCGGAAAGGCCGCGCGCCGTGGATCGGGGGGATGTCGGCTTGGCGCCGCTGTGGCGCTTGGGAACGGTGCGTTTCATGGCTCCCTCTTGATTGCCTTTCATGATAACATCACCTCACCCCACCTGAGTGAAGCAAAAGATGCGGTCTTTCAGTGTTTTAGGCGATTGAGCCGCGAGAAGGGCCTTGAGCCCCGGCTTGGCAGGGAGACCAGTATCGATGACTGAAAGCGAAATCAACCGAGCGGTGCAATATGTCGTCGCCCGCACTTCCTATGGCCGTGAGACGGTAGCCGACATCGTTCGGATCGGCTTTTCGGAACTGTCGTCCTTGGCTGCCAGCACGTCCCTCTCCATGAGGCGTGACACGCTCTTCGAATACGTCGTCAGGTGGACGATGGTGAAGACAGGGCAGCCGGAACCCTTGGTTCGCGAGGTGTTAGGATGCGCCGGACGATGGTTGGACGAGTTGTACGAGACGTTGATGAGGGAGCGTCCTGAATTGCTGCGGCCAGCCGATTCTTAGCGCCGAGGCATACAGGACAGACGAGGATGAAGAAGGTCGGACGAAGGACGATCGCTCAACGCGCCTTGTCTCGCTATGCGGGGTCCCGGTTTCCTCCACGGGCCTCAACGGAACGCGTAGAGAAGTGGCGGCGGGCCATGGAGCGGGCGTGCCGGGTCCTCGCCATGTCGTCTACTGATCAGACCAGCGAGGTGCGGCTTGCCCATTTGCGAGGACGTTTGCAGAGTCATGATCGTGGAGCCGTAGAATCGGCGTCCGCCGAACTCGAAGTGGCCATGCTGCTACTCGGTGCAGGGGCTCAGGTCAGTTTCTTGCCGGAAGCACGGGCGAGGACTGCAGACTTGGAATGCACGACCGGTGTGATCGGTTTTTCGTCGAAGTGACGGCTATGGTCGGACGCCGGAGGCGACGAAAGGCGAATCGAGGCGGACGTCCGCTCGTGGGGAGAGCCGAGAGTGACAATCCCCCCGAGCCGCTCACAGCCCGTGTTGCGGCCCGCGTCAATCAGAAGGCCAAGCAGTTACAGGACTATTGTGCCCCCGTGCTGTTGGCGATCACCCATCCACCTGCTGAACGTGGCGCGGCTGTACGCCCCGCGGCTCTTCGCAATGGCCACGTCGAGACCGAGGCAATCGATCTGAAGCGGCTGGCGGGGACGATGACGCTGCTGCTCGCGATGATTCTTCATGTTTCTGCGGTCCTTCTGTCGCTCTGGGACCTTCATTCGAATCCGCAACGATCAGCCGTGCGGTTGGCGAACGTTCATATCGTCGAGCGACCGCACGGCCGGCATGACCTTCCACCGCTTCGCATGCTCGTGGTGAATCCGAGCGCCAGGTATCAGTTGAGTGGGGAGCTGCTGGCGTCGCTCAGAGCGAGGCTTTAGGGAGAGGGGAGGGTTTGCTTCAGCGCCTCGAGATTCTTCGTCACCATGGCGTCGCCGTTCGCTCTTGAAACGTCGATGCCCTTGTCGCATACCGTCCGACAGTCGTTGATCCGCCCTAACCGTTGAAGCGATTGAGCCAGTGCGAAGTAGGCCGCCGAGTACGCCGGCTTGACGGCAATGCACTGCTCCAAGGCGCGGGCGGCTTCCTCGAAGTTGCCATCTTCCATGTAGGCCTTCCCCAGCCCGAACCAGGCGACATCGTCCCGAGGATCGACGGCCAGGACTTTTTTCAAGGGCTCGATACGGGGATTGGGCATGAGCGGGCGTCTCTGAGAGGACCGGACACTAGCATGGCGGTCGCCACATTGTCTATGGGATTTCCTGCGTGTTACGATCGCTCGCACGAGTTGAAAAGGTGCAACGGGAGCATGGGTCGGACGGGTTTGGTCACGCATCCAGCGTACTTGGAACACGACATGGGGTCGGGCCACCCGGAATCGCCCGAGCGTCTCCGCGCGATCCTCGCCCGCCTTGAGCGGAACCATCTGATGGAGCGGTTGGTGCGACTCTCACCGGTTCCCGCGGCGGATGAGTGGATCGCCCAGGTCCACTCCACCGCCTACATCGAGTCATTGAAGCGCCACGCGCCCACAAGGGGGCGGGTCTCCTTGGATCCTGACACGTCCATGTCCCCGGGATCGCTCCCGGCCGCCTATCTGGCCGCTGGCGGCGGGCTCACGGCCGTGGACAGCATCGTCAATGGTCAGATCGACCATGCGTTCTGTGCCGTCCGCCCACCGGGACACCACGCCGAGCACAATCGGGCAATGGGATTTTGTCTCTTCAACAATGTCGCGATTGCCGCTCAGTACGCCCAACGACGGCATGGCGTACACCGGGTGTTGATCGTCGATTGGGACGTGCACCACGGTAACGGCACGCAGCACACGTTCTATGACGATCCCTCCGTGCTCTTTTTCAGCACCCATCAGTATCCGCACTATCCCGGGACCGGACGGGCGACCGAACGCGGTAGTGGAGCGGCCGAAGGCTTGACGATCAACGTCCCGATGACCGCCGGGGACGGAGATGACGAATATCGAGAGGTGTTCCAAAAAGTCTTGATCCCGGCCGCCGACCAATTTCGCCCGGACTTCGTGATCGTGTCGGCCGGCTTCGATGCGCACAAGGACGATCCGCTCGCCTCCATGGGATTGACCGAGGAGGGCTATGCCGACCTGACCCGCCTGGTCGTCGGCATTGCACAGCGTCACTGTCGCGGCCGCCTTCTGTCGTGCCTGGAAGGCGGCTACAACCTGCAGGCGCTCGCGGCATCGGTCGAGCGCCACGTGTTGGCGCTTTTGGAGGCGTAGCCATGGCGACGGTGGAAGGTCCGGCTAGAGACAGCCAACGAAAAACGAGGCATCCATGAATCATCCATTGCTCATCGATACGGAAACATTGGAGCAAAACTTGGGGCGGCCCGGTCTTGTGGTCATCGATGTGCGAGGGAAGGCGGCCTATGCGTTCGGCGGCCACATTCCCACCGCCGTCCATGCGACATGGCACGAGTTCAGTGATCCCAACGCGGTGGCGAAAGGGTTGCTCGATCCGGATATCGGTCGGCTCGAACAGAAGATCCGGGCACTGGGGATCAGCAACGACAGCGATATCGTGATCTATTCGAACCCGTTCGACAATTGGGGTGACGAAGGGCGGATGTTTTGGATGCTGGAATACCTGGGCCTCACCCACTTGCGAATTCTCGACGGTGGCTGGGTGAAGTGGGTGGCCGAAAAGCGGCGGTATGAACATGGTGGCGCCAGCGTGAAGCCGGGCACGTTTAAGGCGTCCCCGCGATCGGAATTGATCGCGATGAAGGATGAACTCAAACAACTCGTGAAGCGGCCGCATCCGCATACCACGATTGCGGACGCAAGAAGCCTGGAAGAATACGCGGGCAAAGAAATCGCCGGTATCCCGAGGCCGGGGCATATCCCGTCCGCGATCAACATTCCCTGGAACGGGTTTCTCAATCCCGACGCCACACTGAAAGATTCGCGTACGATTCGCACACTGCTCGAGGACAAAGGGTTGCACGAAGGCCAAGAGGTGATCTGCTACTGCACGGGTGGCGTGCGCTCGGCATGGCTCTATTTCGTGTTGAAGGTCGTCGGATACGACAAAGTCCGCAACTATCCGGGATCCTGGTGGGAGTGGAGCCGCGATTTTGCCGCCCCCACGGAGACGGACACGAAGGTGCTGCACAGGATCCTCAATCCGGAGGCCCGGCCGTCATGACATCGCCTTGACACTCAGAAAAATCACGTGTTAAGGTCGACCGGTCCTCGCTGCATTCAATTCATCCGATCAAAACTCAAAGGAGGTGTGGGCATGAGGAGAAAATTTCTTCTTGGTGCATTGGCTCTGAGCGCGATCACCGGGTTCTTCAGCGTGTCGCTCCTCGCCGGGCTTGCTCTTGCGGCTGAAAACAAGCACGTGTCGGAAGCCGTTGAGCACGCCAAGGAAGCCGTGGAGCACGGAAAACAAGGGCATGCCGACGCGCTGGTGAAGCACGCGGAAGGCGCCCTGAAGCATGCCGAAGCCGCCCAGAAAGATATGAAGAATCCACACCTCACTGAAGGCATCAAAGGTCTCAAGGATGCGATCGAGCATGGCAAGGCTGGACATGCCGATGTCGCGACGAAGTCAGCGGAGGGGGCGGTCATGCACCTCTCCGAAGCCAAGTAAACATTCGACACTGCTCCTTCGGACGGGCAGGGGTAACCCTGCCCGTTTTTGTTTCTACCGCGGGAAGGGGACCATCCCTGAGGCGGGTGACAAAGAAGGCCGCGTACGGACATGAAGGTTGGGTTCTATCAATTCAATCCGACGTTCGGTGAGATCAAGCACAACCTCGACACGGTCGCTGCGCGTCTCGACACGGTGACGTCCGATCTGGTCGTCCTTCCCGAGCTTTTTGCGACCGGGTATCAGTTCTCGTCCGTTGAAGAAGTGCGGGCGCTCGCCGAACCCATTCCCCACGGGCCGACCACTCAACGGCTTCTCGACATCGCCCGTGACCGCCAGGTGTTCCTTGTCGCCGGTCTCGTCGAACACGATCGCGGGTGTATGTACAACTCGGCGGTCGTCGTCGGGCCGCGCGGCGTGATCGGCTGGTATCGCAAGGCCCACCTCTTTTTCGAAGAGACCTTATGGTTTACTCCAGGTGATACAGGATTTCGCGTGTGGGATATCGGCAGCGCAAGAATCGGCGTGATGATCTGTTTCGACTGGTTCTACCCAGAAGCCGCGCGGACGCTCGCGCTCGCGGGCGCTGAGATCATTTGTCACCCATCCAACCTGGTGTTGCCGTATTGCCCGGACGCCATGGTGACGAGATGTCTGGAGAATCGGGTGTTCGCCGTGACCGCCAACCGCATTGGGTTTGAAGAGCGAGGGAACAAGCCGCGGCTGAGCTTTATCGGCAGCAGTGAAATCGTCACGCCGCGCGGACGGATTCTCGCTCGCGCGCCCAGGGATGAAGAGGCGGTCACAGTCGTCGAGATCGATCCGGCCGAGGCACGGGAGAAGTCGCTCAACCCATACAACGATCTCATGAAGGACCGCCGGACGGACCAGTACCGACTGTAATGCGAACTTGCCTTCAGTACCCCTGGTGTTAACTAATGTCAGGACAAGGAATGACGTCGTGGAAGGTCAACTCGGCAAAGGTATGTTCCTGGTCGCCTCTCCGGCCCTCCGCGATCCGAACTTCCGGCAGACCGTCGTGTTGCTGTGTGAGCACGGCGCTGAGGGCGCGCTCGGAGTGGTCGTCAACCGCCCGACCGGCATGTTGATTACGGAGGCGTTGCCCCAGATTCCAGTGCTGGAGGGGCAGCGGCATGTTCTGTTTGCCGGCGGACCCGTTCAGCCGAACCAAGTTCTCATCCTCTATCGACTGACCGAACGCCCGACCGATACGCATCACGTCGTCGACGGAGTCTATCTCGGCGGAGACCTGGATACCGTCGAACGGGTACTCAGGGAACCGTCGGGAACCGAAGCCTTTCGCGCGTATGCCGGCTATTCCGGCTGGGGGCCCGGGCAGTTGGAACAGGAGATGAAGACCGGGTCTTGGCTCACGGTGCCGGCCGATCCCACAGTGATCTTTCAGCACGATCCGGCACACGTCTGGAGTGATATTTTGCGTTCGCTCGGAAAGCCATACGATTTTTACGCCGAGATGCCGTTCGATCCTTCCCTGAATTAAGCTGGCCATCACTATCCCGCCGCTCATGAGTCGGCCCTTGCTTCTCTTCAGCTGCCTTCGCCAGGGAGATCCTGCGCGGGATGGTCGGGTTCTGTCGGTGAGGCGAGTCGACGGGAACACTGTCCGTCGTTATGAAGAGCCGAGGACTTCCTTGAGGAATTGGCCGGTCTGTGATCCGTTCACCTTTGCGATGTCTTCCGGCCGGCCTTCCGCGATCAAATAGCCGCCAGCCTCACCGCCTTCCGGGCCAAGATCGATCACCCAGTCCGCCGTCTTGATGAAATCCAGGTTGTGCTCGACGACGATGACGGTGTGTCCCGCGTCGATGAGCCGACTGAGGACCGCCAGCAACTTTTTCACATCGTGCAAGTGGAGCCCGGTCGTCGGCTCATCGAGGATGTAGAAGACGTCCCGCGATCCGCTGTTTTTAAGTTCGGCGGCGATCTTCAATCGCTGGGCTTCGCCCCCGCTCAGCGTCGTGGCCGGCTGCCCGAGCCGGAGGTAGCCGAGCCCGATTGAGGTCAGGAGGTGGAAGGACGAGGCGACGCGCGGACTATCTCCGAAGAGCGCCAGGGCTTCACTCACGGTCAGCGCCAGAACTTGATCGATGGATGTGCCGCGATACCGGACGGTGAGCACGTCCGGATTGAAGCGACGCCCGTGGCAACGCTCGCACGTCACATAGATATCCTCGAAGAAATACATCTCGAGCTTTTCCGATCCGCTTCCTTGGCACCGTTCGCACCGGCCCCCCTTCGTGTTGAAGGAGAAATGAGCCGGCGTGAGCCCGAGGCGCCGTGCGGCGGGTTCGGCGGCAAACGGGCGGCGAATCTCGTCGAACGCTTTCAAATAGGTGACCGGGTTGGATCGCGGCGTCCGGCCGATCGGCTCTTGGTCGATCAGGCGGACGGTTCGAATGTGCTCCAAGCCCTTGATCGCCGTGAACCGTCCCATCGGAAGCGAGTCGAGCCGAAACGCCCGTGCGGCCGCCCGATACAGCGTGTCCTGCACCAGCGTGCTTTTCCCCGATCCCGACACACCGGTCACGCACGTCAGCATGCCGAGTGGGAAGCGCACCGTGAGGTCCTTGAGGTTGTGTTCGCGGGCGCCGGCGAGAACGAGGAACCGGCCGTTCCCTCGGCGGCGTTGCTTGGGAACGGAAATGCTGTCCTCGCCACGTAGGTACCGCGCGGTGATCGAGAGTGGATGCTGCACGAACTCATCCTTGCGCGCCGCCGCGACCACCTCGCCGCCTCGGTCTCCCGACCAGGGGCCCATCTCCACGATGTAGTCCGCCGCGGCCATGATCCGGCGGTCGTGTTCGACGGTGACCACGGTGTTTCCTACCGCGGCAAGGTCGCGCAAAATATCGGCGAGCATCGCGGTGTCACGGGCGTGCAGCCCGATGGTCGGTTCATCGAGCACGTAGAGCGTCCCGACGAGCCGGGCGCCGAGCTGGTTCGCGAGTGCGATGCGTTGCGCCTCGCCGCCCGAGAGCGTCCGAGTCTGCCGAGTCAACGTCAGGTAGCCCAGGCCGACGCGCGCGAGAAAGCCCAGCTTCGCCCTGAGCTGACGCAGTACGTCCTCCGCGACCCGTCGTTCGAAGTCCGACAGCGCCAACGTTTCGAGCCAGCGGAGCGTGACCGCGATCGGCCAATTGGAAATCGAGTGGATATCCTCACCGTCCACCTTCACGTGCAACGCTTCGGGCTTGAGCCGCGAGCCCTGGCACGAGGGGCAGGGGAAGGGGCTTCGGTACCGGCTGAGGAAAACGCGCACATGGAGCTTGTAGCGTTTGCGCTCGAGATATTCGAAGAAGTCAGTGATGCCATCGAAACGGCGGTCGCCCGTCCAAATCAGCGCCCGTTCCTGGTCGGTGAGCTTCGCATAGGGAGTTGACACATCGATGCCCCGACGCTTCATCGCGGTGAGCAGCTGCTTCTGCCACCAGGTCGTTCCGGGCTTCGTCCACGGTTCGATCGCCCCACCCGCCAACGAGAGGTTTTTGTTCGGGACGATCAACTCCTCGTCATAACGAAGGACATTCCCGAAGCCCGTGCACTCAGGGCAGGCGCCGAGGGGATGGTTGAACGAGAACATCACGGGGCGAAGCGCGGGAAACGACCGGCCACAGCGCTGGCACAGAAAGTTGGTGCTGTACGTGAGCCGGCCGTGACCAATGATCTCGGCTCGGCAGATCCCGCCGCCTTCGATGCACGCCGTCTCGACGGCTTCAGCCAACCGCCCTCGGCTCTCGTCCCTGAGGATCAGTCGATCCAGCACGACATGGATCGGCTGGCGCGGCGACCCTCGCCATGTGAAATCAGGATGAAGGTCGAAGACCTGGTCGCCACAGAAAACGCGAAGGAAGCCGCGGGACAGCAGGGAGCGCGCTAGCTCCTCGTCCACCTGGTTAGGCGCATCTACCGGGAACAGGATCATCGCGCGGCCGTTCGGGAAACGACTCAGCAGGTCATCGACGATCTCGGCCGGCGAAAAACTTCGTGCTTCCTCATGGCAATCGGGGCAGATCGGCCGCCCGATTTTCGCGAACAGCAAGCGCAGGAGGTCAGCAATTTCCGTGGCGGTACCGACCGTGGAGCGCGCCGTGCGCACGGGGTTCTTTTGCTCGATGGCGATAGCGGGCCGAATGTTGAACAGCCGGTCGACCTCGGGGCGGTTCACCTTTTCGAGAAACATTCGCGCATAGGTCGACAAGGACTCGACGTAGCGCCATTGGCCTTCGGCGAACAGCGTATCGAACGCGAGCGAAGACTTCCCGGACCCCGACACGCCGGTAATGACCGTCACGGCGTTGTGGGGAATGCGGAGCGAGACGTTCTTGAGGTTGTTTTGCCGGGCGCCTTCAATGATGAGGTCGCCGGTAGGTTCGGAAGGTCGTGGTGCGGTCACAGAAATTCCTGTTCTGATGAGATCATACTTACCCCTCGGGGCCGCGCGCAAAGGAGCCTTGCGATCCAGCGTATCATCGTAGAACCATGCGGAGCAGGCCGACACAGACCATATAAATGGTAAACCCGCCGAGCATGGCGATCCAAAATCCCAGCCGGGGGAGGACCAGGATGATAAAGCTCACGTAGGCAAGCCACGGCGGCACGAACCACAACAAATGCTTGGCATACGAGAGCGTGTTGTCGGCGCCCCCGTTGAGATAGATCAGCACGAACGTCATGCCGGTAATCGCCGGGAACGTACTCGCAAAGGCCGCGAGAAAGCCGCGCCCCATCGAGCCGACATAGGTCGATGTGCTGACCAGCAATCCCCCGAGGAGGAAGTAAAGCCCGTACTTCACGATGTCATTCATTCCGTCCCCCTGCCGTCACGGATCTCTTCGGCTCCCGTCACGTCCCTGTCGTCATCCTACCTGAATCCTTGTAGCGGCCGCTTGCGGTCGATGCAATGCCGTACCGCTCGTCGGGTGGGCGGCAGATCGCCTGTCTGTCAGATTACTGAATTGCCACGGCTTGCCGTGCGCCGTCCTCGGCGGGTAGGCTGAAACAGCAACGACGCGTATGAGACCTCGTCGCACACATTCGTCGCTGAAGCACCACCTCGGCATCCTTGGGGGACTGACCCTCGTCCTTCTCGCCGCCACGCTGGGCCTGGCGATCTTGCTGCTCCGTCAAACCGAGTCGGCCCGCTTGCACGAGGCCGACAGGCTGTTGACTGCGTCCGTCGACGAACTCGTTCGCCGATACGATGATGTGCGGGGGGCCTTCGCCGATCCGCGGCTCCCGTCGCATGTAGACTCTCAGGACGAGAATGTATTGCAGGCCGTGACGCAGGCGACATTGGCCGGTGTCCCCGGCGCCGAAGGCGGATTTTATGCCGTCGAAGGCCATCGCTTTGTAGGATACGCCTATCCCACGTATCCCGGATCGGGGCGCAAGACCGACGTGCCGGCGGCCGAGCGGAATACCATTGAGCGGGTCGTGCTGGCGGCGGTGAGCCAGAGTCGGCACGCAGTCGATCACGTCGCCGCCGGGTCCGACGTCATCCTCTTTCACGCGCGGCCGCTGCCCCGGCATGGCGATTCCATCGCCGCGGCATGGGTCATGACGCGCCTCAGCGGCCTTCATGGCACTCCATCGGTCGTCTCTACGATGGCGATGCTCGGGGCGCTCGTCCTTGCCGCGGTGATTCCCCTCACGGCGTGGTTGACGATCCGACGGCTCGACGCCGGGGTGGCGACCGTCGAAGCGGGATTGAGCGCGATGGAAAAGGAGTTGGGACGGTCATTGCCGCCCATCGGCATTGAGGAATTGGATCGAATCGGATCGGCGATAAGCCGTCTCGGTATGACACTCGAGAAGCAGCAGGCGGACCGGCGGGAGCTGGAACAGCGGCTCCATCACGCGGACCGCCTCGCCGCCGTGGGTCGGCTGGTGGCCGGCGTGGCCCACGAACTGCGAAACCCGTTGGCCTCCATCAAGCTCAAACTCCAGCTACTGGAGCGGGGCCCGCTGAACGAGGAGCGGGTGTCCGGCACGCGTCACGTCCTGTTGGCCGAGGTGGGCAAGCTGGACCGACTCGTTCAACGACTGCTCACTCTCGCCAAGCCGCAGGCAGCCCCGACCGTCACCGACGTGAGCCGCTTTCTGGCCGAGCGTCTCGAGCCATGGCGCGTCCGTGCGGAGGAGCAAGGTGCCGCGGTGACCTGCGAAGTGGATCCGGCCGTGAACACGCTCTCGCTCGATCGGGACCGGCTGGGTCAGATCCTCGACAATCTGGTCGCCAACGCACTCGATGCCGTGAAGGATCGTTCCGGACGCGTGCTCATTCAGGTGGCTCGCGATGAAGGTCATCAGGTCGTCCTGCGCGTCGTCGATAACGGGCCGGGTCTGCCGGCGGATGTCCTCGAGCGACTGTTTGAGCCGTTTGTCACGACGCGAGCGGAGGGGACCGGGCTGGGCTTGTTCCTATCCGCCGAGTTGGCCCGTGCGCTCGGCGGGCATCTTCATTATACCGGCTCGTCGGCGGGCGCTCGCTTCGAGCTGAGATGGCCATGCTGACTCGGCCCACCACCGTGCTGATCGTCGATGATGAACCGCACCTGCGTGCGAGCCTCGTGGAACTGCTCAAAGGGGGAGGGTACCACGCGGAGGAGGCAGGGAACGGGGATGACGCGCTGGCGATGATCGGCGCACGCGGGATGGTCCCCGACGTCATCGTGCTCGATCTGAAAATGCCGGGCCGAGGAGGCCTCGCCGTGCTCGACGCGTTGAAGGCCGGGGAAGAGACCCGGAACGTTCCGGTCGTCGTCTTGACCTCGTACGGCGGAAGCGAGCCGACGATTCAGGCGATGAAGGCCGGCGCCTACGACTATCTCACGAAGCCGTTCGACGCCGACGATCTCATGCGGTTGATCCGACGTGCGACCGAGGTGAGCCGCCTCAATCGTGAAGTGGCGCGGCTGACCCGCGTGCGGAGCGAGGGGGAGCAGGAGGGCATAGTGGGCCGGCATCCGCTCATGCAACACGTCTTCAAGGTCATCGGCAAGGTGGCGGGCACGGATGCGACCGTGTTGCTCACCGGCGAATCGGGGACCGGAAAGGAACTGGTTGCACAGGCGATCCATCGACACAGCCCGCGCGCCTCACGGCCCTTCGTCGCGGTGAATTGCGCCGCGATTCCCGACGCCCTCTTGGAGAGCGAATTGTTCGGTCATGAGCGCGGCGCGTTCACCGGGGCCGTGCAGAGTACGGTGGGCCGGTTCGGAGCCGCCGACGGAGGGACGCTGTTCCTGGATGAAATCACCGAACTTTCCGCCGGGCTCCAAGCGAAACTGCTCCGGGTCTTGCAAGAGCGTGTGGTCGAGCGACTCGGGGGCGCGCGTCCGTACCCGGTCGACCTTCGCGTGATCGCCGCGACCAATCGCGACCCGACGCATCTCGTGCGCGAAGGCCGATTCCGTGAGGATCTCCTCTATCGCTTGGACGTGGTCCGGATCGACCTGCCTCCGCTCCGCGCGAGGCGGAGTGATATTCCATTGTTGATCGACGCCTTTCTGCGTCGCTATCGGCACGAGCACGGAGCGGGGCCGTCCGCGCTCGGCGATGACGCGCTCCATGCGCTGCTGTTCTATGAGTACCCCGGAAACGTCCGCGAGCTTCACAATCTGATCGAGCGTGCCTGTGTGTTGGCCCGGGGACCGCTGATCCGCCTCGAGGATCTGCCCGGTCTGCAGTCGGGCGGTCCGGCTCGCGGCCTCGATCCAGAACTGCGTGATCTGTTGACGATGCCGTTGCCCCAAGCGACGGCCTCGTTGGAGCGTCTGCTTATCAGCCGCGCCTTGACTACGGCCAACGGCAACAAGGCCGAGGCCGCGCGTCTCCTCAACATTCACCGTCAGCATCTCTACGCCAAACTCAAAGAACTCGGGCTCGATGACCCCGCGACCTGACGGGAGCGAGGTGACCGGCGGGAAGCTTGCCCGCCTGTCCGCCTTCGCGACGCACGACCGTTTGCAATCCGGACATCCTTCACGTTCGTTCGACGCCATCCCAAGCATCGGCGGGCCATCGAGCGTGGTCCGCTCCATGCTACGGCCTTGCGGCGAACGGTATGAGAAGGATATGTTTCATTCTGATCATCGTCGCGGGGACGCTCGATCTGTCCGCACTTCCGTGCTCGGCGTTCGACTGGGTGCCGTCCGCAAGGGAACTCGACCGCTATCGCAACAGTTGGAATCCGATGTCCAACGGCCCGATCCTCCTGACGGCCGTGGACATCGATCCGAAGGGCCAGTTCCACAGTCAATATTTCGTCTTCGCCGAATCCGGCCATCAGCAATTCGGCAATACCTTCACAACGCACCGCTTCGACTCGTCGTTTCATTTGAATGCCGTCGAGCCGCTCGTCGTCGCGGGCTATGGTCTGACCGATCACGTCGAGCTGAACGCGGCCTTTACGGGCCTGTATTGGAACGCGACCCAGCGGACGGTCGAGGGCTCACGCACCTCCACCTCGTCGATTGGGTTGGGGGATACGGCGCTCTATTTGAAGTATCGGCCGATCGTCCAGGACCCCGGCGGCTGGCGGCCTTCCATCACCATTTACAATCAAATCACGGTGCCGACGAGCACCTACGCCGGGACTGCGCAGATTCCCGGCAACTTCTCTCCATTGGGGAAACTGCCGGCGTCTCCGTTCGGCGGCCTCGCCTTGACCGAAGGGGTGCTCTTTCGAAAAAACCTCCGGCCCTTTCGCATCAGCGGGGGCGTCTTCTACACGTACACCGCCCCGGGCCATACCACCGACTCGACCTCGTACGTCGGCGATATCGTGAATACCCGCGTGGTGGTCGAGCATATTCTGAACGAGGAGCGCGGGTTCGGTACGAACATCGAGTTCGTGAGCATTCACGGCCTGCCGTTTCGGGCGGATGGGCACGGCCTCACCCTGCCGCCGTCCAGCTTTCAACTGTTCGGCGTCGAACCGGCCGTGGAGTACAAGTTCAGCAGCACCTGGTTGGGCGGTGATCTGGTCGGCGCGGTCGGCGTCCTGTTCACGATCGCGGGGCAAAACGACATCGCCGCGATCTATCCGAACCTCTCGCTGTACTACTACTGGGGAAAAGGCGGCAAGGCGGTGATGCGGTGAGGCTGCGTTCAACCCCGGAAGGCCTCCCGGGCTTCATCGACGATCGCCTGGCCGATCCCCGTGTAGCGTGGCGAGAAGTGAAACACGATGAGCTCGCGGACGCCCGCTTTCTTCGCCATCAGTCCGGCTTGGCGGGCGGTCAGGTGATAACGCTCGGCGGCTTTGGCCGCGTCGCGATCCAGGTACGGGGCTTCACAATAGAACACGTCCGCACCCTGCGCGAGGTGGACGATCTTCGCTTCATTGCGCTCGTCGTATCGGAGGTCGACCACGTACGCCACCTTTTGCCCCCGCGTGATCGTGACGAACGCCTCGCGCACGTCCCCCAGGCGAAACTCCCGCTCCTCCTTGCGGTGCTCGAAGTAGAGCGTCGCCCGAAATCGGAAATCGTCCGGGCGGCCATCCCACAGGTGCTGCTTCACGTCCTTGAGCCACGAGCCAACCGGGAGCCCGGCCGCATGCAGCTTCTCTTTATTGATGTTGACATGGAACTGCTCCTGCAGCGCGTAGCCGAAACACGGGATACGATGATTGAGGGCGACCGCGCGCACGGCGAACATCGGGTCGCTGAGCACGGTGAACGGTTCATCCCCGGCCACCGGGTGCTCTGCTTCTCGTATGTCCCGGCCGCGGAACCCCTCGGCAGCCAGAAACTCGGTTGCGCGCAGCCGGCCGCCGTCGAACTCGGTCACCTCGATGGTCAACGGATAGCCGTCGACGAGGTTCCAAGTATAGCCGCGTAACTTCCCCGCCACGTTGTCAATCAAGCCCGGCGGACCGTGCAGACGCAAGGTCTTGCCGCGCCCGAGGGCGATCCGCAACACCCGGTCGAAGCCAATGAAGTGGTCCATATGCGTGTGCGAGACGAAGACATCACTCGCTCGAAGCAGGCGGGTCGGACTGACCGGCGCGTTGTCACCGAGATCGAAGAGCAGGCCGCGCCTGGCCCATTTAATCTCGACATAGAGTCCCGGATCGCCGAATGGATCATTGACGAGATAGCACGAGAAGGACGGTGTCATGTCAAGACGAGCTTCAGCACGCCATACATCACGAAGACCTCGACCGCGTGCGCCGCGATCGTGGCGGTGAGGCTGCGCAGTCGTACCCACATCATACCCCACACGAGTCCGTCCCAAACGGCGATCCAATGCAGATGGCGAAACGTCGAGACCATGAAGGGATCGAAGGAGAAGGCCAGGGCGCTGAGCGCGATCGCCGCGGCGACGGTGACGGGCCCGGGAAGCGGGGCTTGTTGAAGGAGCATGAGCAACCGTCCGAGAAGGAACCCTCGAAAGTTGACCTCGACGAACACGGCGATCAGGCCGATGAACCACGGCACCATGATGGCCGCCGGCAGGCGAGCGTGCGGGGTGTCGCGTAAAAACTGAATGTCCGCCCCGAGCGCGGGCACGATGGACAGGATCACCGCCGTGTTGACGGCGCCAAGCAGCAAGCCGACAAGGATACCTGTGCGGAGGCTGACGACGATGGTTGCTGGGTCGAGCCCCAAACGTTTCAATGGGTGGTCGTTGGACCCGGCCCAAAGGATCAAACACGCGTAGGCGACTCCCTGTGGCGCAAAGACAACGACCGCTGTTTCTTGCCAGCAGGCGGGAAGAAGGTAGAACAGGCCGGTGGCGCCAATGGGCAAGAGTGCCAGCCAGGCGAGCCGTTCGCCATGCACGCCGGCCATTGTGGCTACTGCAGGACGATACTGTACTTGTCGAGCGTGGTCGCCTTCTGGCGTGCGAGGTTGGACAGCGACTTGTTGTAATCGACGATGGCGCGCAGTTCGTTCGCGCGCGCGGTGGCAAGATCACGCTGGAATTGCAGGACGAAGATCGTGGTGCTCAAGCCGACCTTGAACCGCTCCTGTTCGGCGGCCAATTGCTTTTCCGCCAAAATCCGGGCCGCCCGGGTCGTTTCGATCCGCTTGAAATCGGTTTGCACGCGCCGAACCGCTTCCTTGACCGCGACGATGACCTGTTGCCGCACGCTCTGCAGCGTGGCTTTCGCATTCAGCGCTTCCAGTTGGCGCTTGTTGTACTGACTCCACGCCGACCGATTGCCGAGCGGGTAGCTCAAGACGAGGCCCCCGCCGTAGTTGTAGAAGTCGCCGCCGAAATTTCGCGAAAACATATCGCCCGTATTCGCACCCAGTCCCGCCAAGCCGACGGTGCCTTGCGCCGCCAGGCTCGGCAGCAGTTGGTTCTTGGCGAACTTGGTATTCAAGTCGCTGGTCTCGATGTTCTTGTTCGCTTGGAGAATCTCCGGCCTGCGGTCGATGGCGGCATCGATGGCCTCCTCGAGCGTCAACGGCTCAAGCATCTGAACCGGCTGATCCAGGGGGATGAGCCGGACGTCCTGGCGGAGATCGAACTCGTCGGGATTCAAAAGACGCCGAACTTGGTCTTCTTGATCCCGAATGGTCTTCTCGGCGACAAGGATGGCTTCGACCTGCGAGGCCACGCCGGCCTCGGCTTGCAGGACCTCGACGGCTGACAGAACGCCGGCCTTGGCCTTTGCTCGATTGCCCGCCAGCAGTTCTTCGGCGGCCTTCAAGGCCGCCTGCGCGACCTTCAGGTTCTCATTGGCAAAGACCAATTCCCAATAGGTCTGCTCGACCGTGGCGATGACCGTCAAGACGCGATCCGTGAAGGCCTGCTGTTCGTTTTGCGCATTGTTCTGAGCGATGCGAATGAACGTCTTGTTGATCTCGACACCGGCGCCGCGCAACAACGGTTGCGTCAGCGTAAAGGCCAGGCCGCCGGTATACGCGGGATTGAACAAGAAGGTGTTCCGTCCCGCGACGAAGGTCCGCTGGGGGCTGTAGTTGATGTCGTAGTTGGCGCCGGTCAACAGGTTTTGGGTGAGGTCCAGGGTCACGGAGCTCGTGTTTTGATCGAAGGTCGTAATTTGGTTCAGCGCGGAGCCGGTGAACCCGAGGACCGGTCGGTTCAACGGCTGGACCAATCGGTTGTATTGCGCGTTGAGGCTCATGGTCGGATCGAACTTCGATTGCTCGAAGATGATGTCCGTGAGCCTCGACTCTTTCGTCTGCCGGCTGATGGTGATATCGAGATTGCGCTGCAGCGCTTGGAGCACGGCATCTTTGACGGTAATGGCGTCGCGACGCTCCGCACGCTGGTCACCTGCGTCCGCGGGCCAACCGTCATGCGGCAGGCCAAGGACCGTCCACAACACGGCGCACGAGACTACGAGATGGACAGCACGCATAAGTCCCCCTAGTTGCAGATGACGACCGGCGCTATACTAGAGCATTCGCAATTCAGTGTCATCTCACTCCACACTCCATGAGGTCATCATGCACGTGAAGCTGAGCGTCGGGCCGAGTCGGTGGGGAGGAGTGATTGGGCTCACCATCGTCATCGGTCTCATCAGTGCGGGAAGCCTGGGCGCGCAAAGCGTGTCGGGTGTGCGCGCCTTCGGCGGCGGCGTGGCACCGTTCTTCAATTTGGTCGGCCCCGGCAACTTGTACCTCGACAATCAGGGGACGACGGGGTTCATGTACAACCCGGGGAACAATTTCGAATCGTTCAACTTCCGCAATCCATCGACCGGCCAGGCGTGGAGCGGGGCGATTATGACCCTTGGCCCGCAGTTATCCGTCGGCCTCATCCAAGGCGCGAATCAGACCGGAACGCCGACTCTACTCGTGCCGCCGCCCCGCATCCCGCCGCCTGTGGCGCCAATTCAATCGGACCTGTTAGACATCCCTTGAGGTCGTGTTGGGTGAGGGCTCCGAGGGAAGAGGGCAATCCTCACTGAACGCTATTCGTTCGCGAGTTGCCATGTTAGGACGGCGACGTATCGCGTGACAGCCGCAAGAACGTCGGGGTTGATCGTTTCCACGGTGTCCCCCGGCTGGTGGAAGTTCGGGTGCGCGCCGCCGCTCACGATCGTCACCGTCGGCACTCCAGCTTCCTTGAACGGCACGTGGTCGCCGCCCGGGAAAAAGCCGAAGACATCGATGAGCTGGCTAAGGTCCGCCTCGTCGGCCGCCTTCAGCGCCACATCCTTCGGGCGTCCGGCGACTCCCACCGTCAACCGACCATTTCCGATCCCGGCATGATCGACATTGATCATCGCACGCGTGACGGCTAAGGGCACCACCGGGGTGTCGACATAGCGCTTCGATCCCAGCAGCCCTTGCTCCTCCCCACTGAACGAGACAAAGAGAATCGACCGCTTCGGTTTCTCCGCCAAGTCGCGCAGGAGCCGCGCGACTTCGAGGAGGACTGCGGTGCCAGAGGCGTTGTCATCTGCACCGTGAAAGACCAGCCCCGCTTGCCGGCCAAAGTGGTCGCGATGCGCGCCGACAATCACCGTTTCGCCGCCGTCGAACCGGTTGTCACGTCCCGGCAGGAGACCGACGACGTTGTACATCGTGCCGCTCGTCTCGTACCGTTCCCAGCGCAGGGTGACGGTGACCGGCATCGCGCGTGATCGCGGCGTGAGAGTATTGAGGTCTGTCTGAAGCATCCGTAGGGGTGTCTTCGTCGGCCCTTCAGAGGCTTCAAGCAGACGTTCCGCCAGGTCCGTACTGATCCACGCGCCCGGCAACATGTCCGTCGCCGGCACGCCGCCATACGCGGCCTTGGGCGCGTGGCTCGGATCCCGGCGGGCTTCGTATCCCGTCATCACCGGTGGAGTCGCCGTCATGACTCCCACCGCACCGTGAGCGCGCGCGATTCGTGCCTTGTCCGCGTGCGTCAGGAAGGTCGGATAGCGTTCGGGCTTCCCACGGAGGACCAGGACCACCCGGCCGCGCACGTCGACATCGGCGTACTCGTCGAATTGCCGATCGGGATCGGAAATTCCATAACCGACGAACACGAGCGGTGCGGTGAGGTCGACGGATGGCGAATCGAGGATCGGAAGGTAATCGGAACCGGGCTGCGCCAGGAATGCTGTGCCGCCAGCATGGAATTCGAGCCGTGGAGCGGGGGCAATTGTCGTGACGCTGGCGGGCGCGGCCATCAGTGCGGAAGAGCCGGGCGGTAGCTGCAACCCGAGCGATGAAAACCGGTGTGCGACGAATTCCGCCGTCGTGCGGTCAGCCTCCGTCCCTGTTTGGCGTCCTTCAAACGTCGCGCTGCTCAATGCCGCGACGTCGGCCAACAGCCGGGCTGTGGAAGGAGAAGGAGAGGGAGAAGGAGAAGAAGAAAGGATGGGGAGAGTCGGCAGATCGGCGGCTATTGCGGAGGCCCAGAGGGCGAGCAACGCCAGCCCTCGCGTCCCGTGCTGCCATGTGATCAACGGTCGGCGTGTCCCGTCTTCAGCATCGCCAATTCTCGTTGAAGCTGGGCGACCTGCTTTTCCAGCGCCATCATCTTCAATTCACGGCCCACGACGACGTCCTGAAACGTCTCCAGGTCCACCACCTTTTCCTGGAGCTCCGACTTGGATGCTTCAAGGTCATGGACGACCTTCGTATAGGCTTGCGTTCGCTGATCGAGCTCTGCATGCAGGGAGGTAATCGTCTCTTCCGTCCGCTGGCGATCCGTCACGTCGATGCCGATGCCCAGCACATAGCCGTGCTGCCCATCGCCGCCTTGAATAGAAATGCAGCGCCACTCGATCAGCCGCTCCTCGCCCGACTTCGTGAGCCAGGGGCTCCGATGCGGAGCCGGAGGGCTGTCGTTCGGTGCCTTCAGCCGCTCCTGGACGTCGGTGGCACGTGAGGGAGGAATCAGCAGATCGAAGATCGACCGGCCGAGCACTTCGTCGCGACCGTACTTCGTCAACGCCTCCGCCGCGCGATTGAACAACAGCAGCCGACCCTCGCCGTCGACGACGACCAAGACATACGGAACCGCGTCGATGATCGATTCGAGCAGGCGTCGACTGTCACGGAGGCTCTGCTCGATGCGCTTGTGCTCCTCGGCCTGCCGGCTCAGGTGACGCACATGGATCGCCCGATTGACCGAGCCGAGCAGGTAGTCGCGATCGACCGGTTTGAGAATGTAATCATAGGCGCCGCCGCGTAACGCCTGCATCGCCAGCGTTTGATCGCCATAGCCGGTCACCAGGAGGGTCGGCGTCTCCGGTCGCATGGTCTTGATATGCTCGAGGAGCGTCAGGCCGTCCATATCCGGCATGCGAATGTCCGAGATGATGGCATCGTAATCGGTCGTCTCGATGCGGTCCAAGGCCAGCCGCGCCGAGCCGCAGAGGTCGACGACGGCACCGGGCATCCAGAGACGAAACATTTCAGGCAGGGCGGTCAACACGGCGGGATCATCATCGATGATGAGAATGTGTGCGGTAGACATGAGCCGTTCGTACCTTACGCTCGTTCGCTTAGCCGGTCAATCGGCAGGTCGGCGTACGTGTTCTTCCCCGGCTCGGCCGGCTGTGCTTCAGTTGCAGGTCGGCGAATGATCCGGGTACTATTCCGCCCGATCATCAGAGTGGGGGATGACGATGGCAGGTGAGTCGCCATACTTCGATCGATACCGGAAGTTCTTCGCGGAGCGGGAAAAGGCGGAAGGATACGAATTCCATGAGGCGACGGCAGAGAACGTGCCACCGCCAAAGGTCACCTTTCTGGAGCGCCTCCGGTGGTGGACCTTGAACCGAGGTGAGCGAATCAAGAAGATCCGAGCCGAGCGGGATCGCCGGCAGCAGGAGATCTTCGACATCAAGCGATCGCAGTCGCGGTCCACCCACTCATAAATTTCCCACAGCGTACCGACAGTGAACAAGGGCGCGAGAGTCACTCCGTTGCGCTGTGGCTGCTCGGTCTCGTTGGCCGTGGTCGTTCTGATGAGCATAACGAGACGCATCTGCGCTGGACCGTGAAGCGGGCCGTGCAAGGCGATGACCTTGGGCGCGCCGACCGCATCGTGAAGAAGGAGTGATGGGAATGCCTAGCAAGCGACCGGTGGACGAGAGCGAGCGACCGCTGTACGAGAGATGGAGAGGTGTGGTCCTGTTGATCGCGATGGTCATGATCATTGCGTCGACAGCCAGTGGCGAAGATCGTGGGCAAGAGATCGGACCCACCCGGCGCCCCGTGCCGCTCGACCTGTTCAAGACCTGGAATTTCGACAAGCAGCCGGCGGCTCAGCCGCCGACCGGCTTTTCTCCGCTGACGGTCGGCGCGGGCGAGGCGGCGCTGTGGCTCGTGCAAAGCGATCCCAATGCGCCGTCGCCACCGAACATCGTCCGGCAATCCGCGCCTTGCCCGTCGGACGAGTGTTTCCAAGTGTTGCTCGTCGATGAGCTGGTGTATGAATACCCGGATGTGTCGGTGCGCTTGCGACTGGCCGAATCACCGGCCGATGCCAATGGTGCCGCGGGCATCGTCGTTGCCGCTGACGACGGGAAGCGCTTTTACGCGGCGACGGTCGATATGGCCGGTCAACAGATCGAACTGCTCCGCGTCGAGAACGGAGTGGCCACGGTTGTAGGGCGAACGCCTGTCAAACCGAAATCTATTCCGTGGCACGTCTTGCGCGTTCGCCGCAATACAATCATCAGCAAGGAATTCATCGAGGTCGTCTACGACGGCGTTCAGGTGCTGTCGTACGAGAGCAAGAGCCTTCAACCGGGTCAGATCGGTGTGGTGACACGAGGCCCGGCCATGGTCGGATTCGATAATTTGAACGCCGCCCCGCTCTACTCCCAGCGACCGCTGTCTCCGCCCGCTGCCTATTGACTCCGTACATCTCGTGGCGTCGGCGTTTTCTCATGCGGTCGTCGCGCTCGCGCTCGGGAAGACGGTGGTCGGCGTCCCGATCGCCAGGCGATTTTGGGCGCTCTCCGTCGGCTGTTCGATCCTGCCGGATGCCGACGTCCTCGGCTTTGGCTTGGGCATTCCCTATAGCCACATGCTGGGGCACCGCGGGCTGTCGCATTCATTGGCCTTCGCGCTCGTCCTCGCCGTGGTCGTGGTCCGTTATGGGTTCCGTGAGGTGGCGGTCGGATCGACGCGATGGTGGCTGCTCCTAAGCCACTTCTTCCTCGTCGCGGCTTCTCACGGCCTGCTCGATGCGATGACGAACGGCGGACTCGGCGTCGCGTTCTTTGCGCCCTTTGACGACACGCGATACTTCCTGCCCTGGCGCCCCGTGTACGTATCGCCGATCGGCATCGCGCCGTTCTTTAGCCGTTATGGCGTGACCGTCCTGGCGAGTGAAGTGCTGTGGATCTGGGTTCCGGCCCTCCTCATCACCGCTGCCGCCGGCGCGGCTCGCAAGGTCTGGCGCTGAGCGGGCGGACAGATCCGTCCGGTCATCGAGCCGACCTCTATGATAAGATGACCGCCATGCCGCGATTCACATTGGAAGCACCGTTTACGCCCAAAGGCGATCAGGGACCGGCGATCGAGAAGCTGGCGATGGGGGGCAAGGCCGGCCTGCAGCACCAGGTGCTGCTGGGCGTCACCGGCTCAGGCAAGACCTTCACGATGGCGAATGTGATCGAGCGGGCGCAGAAGCCCACGCTCGTCTTGGTGCACAACAAAACGCTCGCGGCGCAGCTCTACCAGGAGTTCAAATCATTCTTTCCGCACAACGCGGTCGAATACTTCGTCAGTTACTACGACTATTACCAGCCCGAAGCGTACATCCCACAGAGCGACACCTACATTGCCAAGGATGCCTCGATCAACGACGCGATCGATCAGATGCGCCACTCGGCGACGCGGTCGCTGCTCGAGCGCAATGATGTGGTGATCGTCTCCTCGGTGTCCTGCATCTACGGCCTGGGGTCGCCCGAGGTCTATCACGGCATGCTCCTCTATCTCGAGGAAGGCATGGAGATCCGCCGGGAGCAGATTCTCTCCAAACTCGTCGAGATCCAATATTCGCGCAACGACACCGACTTTCATCGCGGCACGTTCCGCGCGCGGGGCGACGTGATCGAAATCTTCCCGGCGTCGAGCGATGCGATTTCGGTCCGGATCGAGCTGTTCGGCGATACCGTCGATGCGATCCATGAGATCGATCCCTTGGCCGGGAAGTCGATCCAGCGGCTGCCCAAAGTGCCGATCTATCCGAACACGCACTATCTCATCGCGCCGGATCGCTATGAGCGTGCGCTGACCGGCATCGAGGAGGAACTGGAGGAGCGCATTCAGTATTTCAAGGATCACGGCCAATTGCTGGAAGCGCAACGCATCGAGCAGCGGACGCGCTTCGACCTGGAGATGATCCGCGCGATGGGCTACTGCCACGGCATTGAAAATTATTCGCGACACTTGAGCGGACGGCAGGCGGGCGAGCCGCCGCCCACGCTGATGGACTATTTCCCGAAGGATTTTCTCCTGATCATCGACGAGTCGCACGCGACGATCCCCCAACTGCAAGGGATGTATGAAGGCGATCATTCGCGGAAGAAGGCGCTCGTCGAATACGGCTTTCGGCTGCCCTCGGCGTTTGACAACCGGCCGCTGAAATTTCCCGAGTTTCAGACATTCATGACGCAAGTCGTCTACGTGTCGGCGACGCCGGGTCCGTACGAGCTCAAGCACGCCGGCTCCCAGATCGTCGAGCAGATCATCCGGCCGACCGGCCTGATGGATCCGGTGATCGAGGTGCGGCCTGCCCGGGGACAGGTCGATCACCTCTTAGGCGAAGTGCGGGCGACGATCGAACGCGGCGGTCGGGTGCTGGTCACGACGTTGACGAAGCGGATGGCGGAGGATCTGACTGAGTACTACCACGATCTCGGGATCAAGGTGCGGTACCTGCATTCCGACATCAAGACGCTGGAGCGGGCCGAGATCGTGCGCGACCTGCGGCTCGGCGTGTTCGACGTGCTCGTCGGCATCAATCTGCTGCGCGAGGGGCTGGACATTCCCGAAGTCATGCTCGTCGCGATCCTGGATGCCGACAAGGAAGGCTATTTGCGGTCCCATCGGTCGTTGATCCAAACCGCGGGCCGGGCGGCCCGCAACGTCGACGGCCGGGTCATTTTTTATGCCGACGCGATCACGGATTCGATGCGGCACGCCCTCGACGAAACGGCACGGCGCCGGGCGATCCAGGCGGCCTTCAACGAGGCGAATGGGATTACGCCCGAGACGATCAAGAAGAGCATTGGGACGCTCGAGTATCAGATGGCGGAGGCCGACTATCTCGAACTCCCCATGGCCGCTGATGGGAAGGTGGAATACGAGACACCCGATGCGATCGAGGCCGCGATCCGGAAGCTTGAAGGTGAAATGAAAGCGGCGGCCAAGATGTTGGAGTTTGAAAAGGCGGCGCAGCTGCGCGACCGGATCAAGGCGCTACGGATCAAGGAGCTGCAGGTGGAAGCGTGAGGGAGAGGTTGTGGCTGAGATTAAGGTTGAGCGGAGCCGAATGTCGACCTCAATCTCAACCTTCCTCCTAGGCCTGCTTATAGAGGTAGATGCCGAGGAAGATGCCGAGAAAGGTCAGGAGGTTCATTTTGACGACGATGCCAAAGGTGATCTTGAGCAGCACGAGGTTGACCGTGACGGGCGGCTCGATCCCCGGCATGATAGCTTGTGTGAAGATGTTTTGAATCGTCCCTTTTGGCGCCATCACGCGCAGAATCTCGCCGAGAATTCCTCCCAGCAACCCGCCCAGCAGGATAAAGACGAGCAGGATCCATGGTGATTTGCGCACCCGCGCCTCCCTCCGGCCAGAAATTGCGGCGCACCTTAGCGAAAGCTCTCTAGGAAGTCAAGAAATCAGCGTCGACCATTCGATCGACGTTTCGATGCGCGATCGCCTTGGAAAGACGGCCATTCCCTTGACTTCAACCCCCTCGTTGTTTAGACTGCCGTGTTGCCCTTTTTGTAAGTTTTTCTAAGTGCTAGGAGATGTACGGTGCTCGACGCGCTGAGCGAAAAATTTGAGCGCATCCTGAAGAAGCTGCGCGGCCACGGCGTCTTGACGGAAGACAACATCGCCGAAGCGCTGAAAGAAGTGCGGCTCGCGCTGCTCGAGGCCGACGTCAATTTCAAGATCGTCAAGGAGTTTCTCGATCGCGTTCGGCAGCGCGCCGTTGGCCAAGAGGTGCTGCAGAGCCTGACCCCGGGCCACCAGGTTGTGAAGGTCGTGTGGGAAGAGCTGTGCGCCTTGATGGGGCAGGGCCAAGCGGGCCTCACGCTCGCGCCGGTGCCCCCGACGATCATTATGATGGTGGGTCTGCAGGGATCGGGGAAGACCACGACGTGCGGCAAGCTGGCCCGGTACTTCAAGCAACAAGGACGCCGCATCCTGCTGGTAGCCGCCGATCCGCGGCGTCCGGCCGCGACCGAGCAGCTCGTGAGCTTGGGACGTGATCTCGATGTTCCGGTGCATCGCGCGGATCGGCCGGGGACGTCGAAGGCCGATGTTGTGGCCGTTTGCGCGAGTGGCGTCGAGCGGGGTCGCGATCAAGGCTGCGATGTCGTGATCCTCGATACCGGCGGGCGGTTGCACATTGACGATGAGTTGATGGATGAACTCGTCGCGGTCAAAGCGTCGGTCCGTCCGCACGAGGTCTTGTTGGTCGCCGATGCGATGACCGGGCAGGACGCGGTCACGATGGCCGATCGCTTCAATCAGAAGGTCGGCGTGACCGGCATCGTCCTAACCAAGGTCGAGGGCGATGCACGCGGCGGGGCCGTGCTGTCCATCCGCGCCGTCACCGGCAAACCGGTGAAGTTCCTGGGCGTCGGTGAAAAGCTCGATGCGCTCGAAGTGTTTCATCCCGACCGGTTGGCGTCCCGTATCCTCGGAATGGGCGACGTTCTGTCGCTGGTCGAAAAAGCTCAGCAGGCCTATTCCCGGGAGCAGGCCGAAGCCGTTCAGAAAAAACTGACGTCCAAGACGCTGACGCTCGAAGATTTTCGGGATCAGATCAAGCAGGTGAACAAACTCGGGTCCTTCGATCAAATCCTCGGCATGCTGCCTGGCGGACAACGGCTGAAGGATATGGCGGCGGGCGGCGTCCCGGATCGTGAAATCAAACGGGTCGTCGCGATCATTGATTCGATGACGCCGCGGGAGCGTCGCGACCATACGATTATCAATGGCAGTCGGAAAAAGCGGATCGCACGGGGCAGCGGCACGAACGTGCAGGACATCAACCGCTTGATCAAGCAATTTCTCTCGGCCCGCAAGATGGTCAAGGCCCTCACGGCCGGCGGCGGCCGACGGCAACTCGCTCAACTGTTACGAAGCCAAGGTTAAGCCCGACGTGAGGCTGAGTTTCAGTAGGCAACGGTGAGCACAGGCGTGTAACTTTTCGGTCATCCTCAACCTTAGCTTCAATCTCAACCTCAACGCAAGGGAGTGACACGTGGCAGTTCATCTACGATTGACGAGAGCAGGACGACACAAACGGCCCTTCTACCGGGTGGTGGCGGCCGATTCCCGGATGCCGCGCGACGGCCGGTACCTTGAAGTGCTGGGCACCTACGATGCGCTCAAGAATCCGCCGGTGGCCGAGCTGAAAGCGGACCGGGTGCAGTACTGGCTCACACATGGCGCGCAACCGAGCGTCACCGTCCGTACCGTTCTGAAGCGCGCCGGTCTTCTCACCCCAACGGCGACCAAGAGCTGACGGCCCGTTCGCGTGACTCGTATGGGGAATCCGGTGATGGCGGATCTCGTGGTGATTGGCCGCATCCTCAGGCCCTTTGGGGTGAAGGGGGATGTCCGCGTGCAGTCGCTCACCGATGTGCCGGGGCGCTTCGAATCGCTCAAGCAGGTGACGTTGCTGACGCGATCGGGCCAGTCGGTGGCGACGAAGATCACTCGCCTTCGCAAGGATCACGACTCCTATGTCGTCGGCTTCGATCTCTTTTCCACGCCCGAAGAAGTCGGGAGCTTCCGCGGCGCGCTGATCCAGATACCCGAGGAACCGGTTCCGCCTCTCGGCGAGGACCACTATTACGAGTTTCAGCTCATTGGCCTCACGGTGCAGGATGTGGATGGGCACGTGATCGGAACGCTCGAGGAAATTTTGGAGACGCCGAGCCGGCCGGTCTTCGCCGTCCGAGCCGAGGGGCGAGAGCGACTCATCCCTGGTACCAGACAGGCGGTGTCGTCAATCGACCTCGCGCGCCGGGTGATGGTGGTTCGGCAATCGGCCTTGATGGAAGACGATGATGCGGTGTGATGTCCTGACCCTCTTTCCCGACATGGTGGCTCCCGTGCTCGGGCAAAGCATTCTCAAGCGGGCGCAGGAGAAGGGCCTGCTCGACGTGCGCGTCCACAATCTGCGCGACTATGCCACGGATCGCCACCAAGTAGCCGACGATACGCCGTATGGCGGCGGTGCCGGAATGGTGATGAAGGCGGAGCCCGTCTTCCGAGCCATCGACGCGCTTCGTGCACAGTACGCCGACGAGGCGTCGTTCCGGATCATCATCCCATCGCCCCAGGGTCGGGTGTTGACGCAAGGCATCGCCCGAGAACTGCGAGACGAGCCACGGCGCCTGGTCTTTCTCTGCGGCCACTACGAAGGATTTGACGAGCGCGTTCGTCTCGGCCTGGGCGCGGAAGAGCTGTCGATCGGCGACTATGTCGTGACCGGCGGAGAGCTGCCGGCACTCGTCATCATCGACGCGGCGGCCCGTTTGATTCCCGGCGTCCTCGGCGATCCAACCTCGGCCGAGTACGACTCGTTTTCGGAGCCGCTGCTTGATTATCCTCAGTACACCCGGCCGCCGGAGATTCGGGGACTCACGGTGCCGGACGTGTTGCTGTCCGGCAATCATGAAGCGATTCGCCGATGGCGCCGAAAGGAGGCGTTGCGAACCACGTATCGAAAACGTCCGGAGTTGTTGCAGGATCGGCTTCTGACCGAGGAAGATCGACGATTGTTGGATGAAATTCTAAAGGAAGAGCCGAGAGCGCAGTCTGTGTTGTGCGGAGAGGAGGAGTTGCGACCATGAACCAGTTAGAACGAATCCAACGATCGTTGGCCAAGAAGACGATACCGCCACTTGAAATCGGTGACACCGTGCGTGTGCACGTCAAGGTCGTGGAAGGCGAAAAAGAACGCATCCAGGTGTTCGAAGGCACGGTCATCGCCCGCAAGGGGACACGGAACAGCGAGACCTTTACCGTCCGGAAGCTCTCGTACGGTGTCGGGGTCGAACGAATTTTTCCGGTCCATTCGCCGACGATCGCCCGGATCGACGTCGTCCGCCAAGGCAAAGTTCGGCGCGCCAAACTGTACTATCTCCGCACGAAGAAGGGGAAGATGGCCAAGGTCGGAGAACGAGAGTTCTCGCCCGAGGCCAAGCAGCAGGCCGCGGCGAAGGAGGCGAAAGCCGCAGAACCGGTCGCCGCCGAGCCTGTTCCTGCCGGGACGTGATCTGAAGAGGGTTAGGTCGAGGTGAAGGGCGACAGGGGAAGCGCGTTCCTCTTGTCGCGTAGCCTCAACCTGAACCTTAACCTCAAGCTGCTGCACGCACGTTGTGGAGCCGACCGACTTTTTTGAAGCGGAAGCCCGGCGGTGCGGCTATGACGCGATCGCGGGGTTGGACGAGGCGGGCCGCGGCCCGCTGGCCGGCCCGGTCGTCGCCGGTGTAGTGATTCTGCCTCGTCGCCTCACCCTTCGAGGCCTCAACGATTCGAAGCAAGTTCCAGAGGCCGACCGTGAACGTCTCTACCGAGACATTCTCAAGAAGGCGGTTGCGGTCGGCGTTGGGACGGCCAGCGAGCGTGAGATCGAAACGCTGAACATCTTGCAGGCGACGAGGCTGGCGATGTGCCGGGCGCTCGCCGCATTGAGTGTCTCGCCGGATTTCCTTCTGCTCGATGCCGTGCGCCTTCCCACAGTCCGCCTTCCCCAACGACCGATCATCAAAGGCGATGCGTTTTCCGTGTCGATCGCGGCGGCGTCGATTGTCGCGAAGGTCACTCGTGATCGGCTGATGCACGAATACCACCACCGCTATCCCGATTATAATTTTCGCTCTCATAAAGGTTACGCGACGCCCGAACACTTGCGCCTCCTCGATCGGCATGGGCCTTGTCCGGCGCACCGCCAAACCTTCAGGCCCGTTCTCGCTGTGCAAGACGTCGATCAGTGGGAGATGTTCGAATGACGGACAGCAAGGCGTTCGGGCAACACGCGGAATCGGCGGCGGAGCGGTACCTGCGCCGCCGTGGGTACCGGATCGTCGAACGCAATGCGCGCTCCTCGTATGGTGAATTGGATCTGGTCGCCGAGCACGGCAACATTCTGGTGTTCGTCGAGGTCAAAGCCCGGCGAACGTCGGCGTTCGGCGGCGCCCCCTACGCGGTGGACGGACGCAAACGGGACCGGCTGATTCGGCTCGCCGCCAACTACCTGGCGCAGCGCAAGCTGAAGGAGCGGCTGTGCCGGTTCGACGTCGTCCTGTGCACCGGCGACGGCGATCAGCCGGGGGATATTCAGCATATCGAGAACGCGTTCGAGGTCCCCGGGGACGAACTGCAGTGGTAAGAACCAGCAATGGGCACGGCGGCGCCATGACGACCGCGGAGCCTGGTCCCGCGTGATGATCGAGATCGATCACGTATCCAAGCAGTATGGCGGCCGGCTGGCGCTCATCGACGTCAGTGTGCACATCGGCAAAGGAGAATTCGTCTTGCTGATGGGACCGAGCGGGGCGGGCAAGACGACCCTCTTGAAGTTGCTGTTCGCCGCCGAGCGGGCCGATGAAGGGCAGGTCTTCGTGCAGAACCGCAATGTCGGCCGCATGGGTGCCTCGGAGATTGCCGAGTTCCGGCGGTCGATGGGATTTGTCTTTCAGGATTTCCGGCTGTTGCCGAAGAAGAACGTGTTCGACAACGTCGCGATGCCGCTCGTCGTCCAGGGCGCCTCGTACGCCGAGACGCGGCGCAAGGTGATCGAGGCGCTGAAAGCGGTCGGGGTCGAGCACCGTAAAGAAAGTCGCCCGGCCATGCTGTCGGCCGGTGAACAGCAGCGGGTCTGCATCGCGCGCTCCATTGTCAATGGCCCAACCGTGCTCCTCGCCGATGAACCGACCGGCAACATGGATGCGGCGTTGGCCGCCGACATCATCGACTTGTTCAAGTTGATCAACGCGCGCGGTACGACGGTGGTGATTGCGACCCACAACCGGGAGGTCGCCGAACGGGTGAAGCGCCGCATCATCGTGTTGGACCAAGGGCGGCTGATCTCCGACAGCGGAGGCGGATCTTGAGGCGGCTGAGCTATTTCATCAGCGAGGCGCTCGCCAACATCCGGTTGAACCAGACGACGACGATCGTGGCGGTGGCGACGACGGCCTTCACCATGGTGTGTTTTGGAGTGTTTCTGCTTCTCTATCTCAACCTTCGTGCCGCGACGGCTTCATTGCAGGACGATATTAAGGTGATCCTGTACGTCCAGGACGGTCTTTCACTGGCCGAGTTGTACGAGGTCGAGAAGCAACTCAAGGGGGAACGAGAAGTCGCAGCGGTCGAATATGTCTCCAAAGAGCAGGCGCTCTCGGAGTTCCGGCAAGATTTTCCGGCCGACAGTGTGTTGCTGCAAGGGTTGGGCGAGAACCCGCTGCCGGCGTCGTTCGTTGTGACGATCCGGCCGCAATATCGCTCCTCGGAATCGGTGACACACTGGGTCGAACGAGCGAGAGCGCTGCCCGGCATCACTCAAGTTCAGTACAATCAGGACTGGATCGAGAGTCTGGCGACGGTCGTCCGCTATATCGAGTGGACGGCGATCGCCGTGGGGGCCATCTTATCGGCGGCGGCGACAACGATCATTGCCAGCACGATTCGGTTGGCGCTCTATGCGCGCCGGGACGAAATCGAGATCATGCGCTTGATCGGCGCGACGCCGATCTTCATTCGTGTCCCGTATTTGATCGAGGGGGCGGTCCTCGGAGCTCTGGGAGGCGCGCTGTCCGTGTCTCTCTTGAAAGCCGGATTCGAATTCTTCAAACTTCAGCTCGGGAGCCACGGCCGGCTGTTGGCCGGTCCGTTGTCGTTTGCCTTCTTGCCGCTTCACGTGTCCTTGGCGATGGTCGCCGCGGGATTGACGCTCGGCTCGATCGGCAGCTTTGTCTCGCTGGCGGCGTTCGAGCGGACCCGCTCATGAAACAACGAACGTCCATTGTCCTCTGGCTGCTCTGTGCCGGCGCCCTCCTTGCCCCGATGGCTTTGGCGAAGGACCGGTCCCCGGATCCGATTGCCGAGAAGTTGGAACGCGAGCGGCGTGCGCTGGAGAAGCTCCAACAAGAGATCGAACGAAAAAGGCAGCACGCGCACGAGACGGAAAGGAAGAAGGAGTCGGTGCTCCAGGCGATTCAGGATTTGGACGATGATCTCACGAGCAAGCGGCAGGAACGCGCGGCCATTAGTCGCAAGTTAAAGGAAAAGGATCACGAGATTGAACGCATCACGGCGCAGTTGACTCTCGTCCGCGCGCGATTGGACGACCGCCGCCAGTCGGTCCTGGCCCGCCTCCGGGCTCAGTATATGGAAGGGCGCTATGGCCACCTCGCCGCCCTCCTGACGGCCGACACCTATGAAAGCCTGCAGCGCCGCCTCCGGTATCTTTCCGCAGTATCACAGCGCGAGTATGATTTAGTAGAATCGTATCGCGAAGACGTCGGCCGCTTGGAGCAGATGGAACGGCAGCGCGAGGCTGTCCGAAGCGAGATGCTGGCCTATAAGGCCCATACCGAGCGTCAGTTGACGGAGATTCAGGGCCTCAAACGGCACAAGCGGATCTTTCTCGCAAAGATTACTCAGGAGAAGGAGTCCTATGACCGGGCCGTCGCCGAATTGGAGCGGTCCGCGGCGCGAGTAGACGGCTTGATCAAGGAGATGGAGCAGCGGCGACGGGCCTTCGCCGTCGTGCCGCCGAAGAATGTGGGCGGCGGCCATGTGCTCAAAGGCGCGCTGCATTGGCCGGCCGACGGGGAAGTGGTCTCGTTCTTCGGCCGTCAAAAACATCGCACGTTCGATACCTACGTTCAGCGCAAGGGCATTGAAATCCGAACGGATGAAGGAACAGCCATTCGGGCCGTGATGGCCGGCACGGTCGTGTACGCGGATTGGTTGAAGGGCTACGGACAGGTCGTCATTCTCGACCATGCCAACGGCTTCTTTTCGCTGTACGCCCATGCCTCCAAATTATCGGTGAAGGTTGGCGAGCAGATACCCACCGGCCACGTCATCGGGGAGACCGGGGACACGGGATTTACGGGGGACAGCACGCTATACTTTGAACTTCGAGAGGGTGCGGAGCCGGTTGATCCGCTCATCTGGCTCGCGAAACGTCGTTAGTGGAAAGGAATCGCAGTATGGAACCAGAACGCGCGCGCAAATCCTGGTATGTCGGATCGTTGATCATCGTCGTGGCGTTGACGACGGGGTTCCTGGTCGGCAAAGGCTGGGAGCGCACGGTACAGGCCACCGAGACGTATGAAGAGCTGAAGACGTTCTCCGAGGTCCTGACCCAAATCCAAAAGCATTACGTGGAGGAGGCCAAGGTCAAGGACCTGGTGCAAGGCGCGATTCGCGGCATGCTGTCCACGCTGGACCCGCACTCCGCCTACATGACTCCCGACATGTACAAGGAGATTCAGGTCGAGACCAAGGGGGAGTTTGGCGGGGTCGGGATTCAGATCGGCATCAAGGACAACCGGCTGGCGGTGATCGCGCCCATCGAAGGGACGCCGGCCCAGAAGGCCGGCATCAAGGCCGGGGACTTCATTACCAAGGTCAACGACGAAGCGACCAAGGACCTCACGCTGATGGAAGCGGTCCAGAAGATGCGGGGCGTGAAAGGGACCAAGGTCAACTTGACCATCCAGCGTGACGGGGTGGCGGATCCCCTCGTCTTTACGTTGACCCGCGATACCATTCGCATCGAAAGCGTGCGCTCGCGGCTCATCGATAACTCCATCGGGTACGTGCGGCTGACCCAGTTCCAGGAGCAGACGGGCAAGGATCTGGGCAAGGCGTTGAAGCAGTTCCGCGAGCAGAAAGTCAGCGGCGTCGTCCTCGATCTTCGGAACAATCCAGGCGGTCTGCTGACCTCCGCCGTCGAGGTGTCGGAGCAGTTCGTGCCCGCCGGCAAGCTGATCGTGTCGATCAAGGGGCGTGACGGGAAGAAAGATGAGTACTTCTCTCGCTCGAAGGATCAGATCGAGGACCATCCGATGATCGTCCTCGTCAACGAAGGTTCGGCGAGCGCGTCAGAAATCGTCGCGGGCGCCATGCAGGACTGGGGGCGAGCGGTGGTTGTCGGGACGACGTCCTTCGGAAAAGGCTCGGTTCAGACGATTTTGCCGCTCGGCGACGGATCGGGCCTGCGGCTGACGACGGCGAAATACTACACGCCGAAGGGACGGTCGATCCAATCGACCGGCATCACGCCGGACATCGTCGTGAAGGTGCCGACCACGACGGCCAAAGCCGGCGAGAAGGACAAAGAAAAGGATAAAGATAAGGAAGCGGCCGCGAAACCCAAGGAGCCCGCTCCTCCCGCTCAAACGAAACCGGACGATCAGACGCCGAAGAGCAACGGGGCGACCGCCGAGCCGCTGGGCGAAGGGCCGCTGGAGGAGGATCCGCAACTCCAGAAGGCGGTCGAGTTGCTGAAGACGTGGAAGATCTTCAAAGATCTGCGGCCGATTTAAGAGAGCAGGTTGAGGTCAACGCTCAGGCTGAGGGACATCCGAAGTCGGAGCCTTGATCTCGCCACGGAGTTTCTGAATTGCCACCAACAATTCTTCCTCGGGGGCCGTCACGCCGGGGAGGGTTCGCAGCAGATGGGACCGAACCAGGCTTTCGAGATCCTCCAGGCTCCGAATGCCGAGCCGAAAGTACAATTCCTGCACCGCCGGTTCGCTCAACCCCGGGAGCGAGAGCCAGTCGGCAATCTCGGGTGGCAGGGGCCGCCGAAGCTGCTCATAGGTGTGAATCGTTCCCGTCTTGAGAAACTCTTCGATTTTCGCCGCCAGATCCTTTCCGATTCGCTGGATCGCGCGTAGTTCGCCGCGCACGGCGACTGTCGCGATGTCATCCGATAGAGAGCGAATCATGTCAGCCGCGCGGCGGTACGCGCGAATGCGATGTGGATTGTCTCGTCTGGCTTCCAACTGATTGGCGATCGACTGAAGCAGGGAGGCCAGTTGCTGATTCGTGGTCGGCATGAACGCCTTTACGTCCTCGTATCGTAGCGGTCCTGTCCTTCTCCGTCTAGGTCCTTCGAGCCGAGCGATCGTCCAAGCGGTTCATTGACAAGCATTTGAAGCGTCTCATAGGATGACCGAGTGCCGGATCCCATGCAGATTCAGGTGAACGGGCAACCCCAGGCGGTGGCGGATGGTTCGACGGTTGCCGATTTGCTGAAGGTCTTGGACGTGCGGTCGGAGCATGTCGCAGTGGAACTTAATCTTCAGATCCTCGACCGCGCGGACTTTACTCGGCGCAAACTGGAGAATGGGGACCGAGTCGAGATCATCAGCTTCATCGGCGGAGGAACGGGGGGAGAGGACGAGAAGGGTATCGTTTGTACTCGCGCACCGCGCACGCGAAGACGGTGCTCGGTGGACGCGCGCAGTGAACGATCCCCTTCTCATCCTCTCTTGAGGGAGCTTAGAGGGGTGAACCATGGAATTGAATGGACAGAGTGATCGGCTCGTGATTGCGGGGCGCGAGTTCAAGTCCCGGCTGTGGGTGGGGACCGGCAAATACAAGGATTTCGTCGAGACCAAGAAAGCGATTGAGGCGTCCGGCGCCGATGTGGTCACCGTGGCGGTGCGGCGCGTCAACATTACCGATCGGTCGAAGGAGAATCTACTCGATTACATCGATCCGAAGAAGTACACGATCCTGCCGAACACGGCCGGCTGCTATACGGTCGAGGATGCGCTCCGGTACGCGCGGCTTGCGCGCGCGGCGGGCATCTCGGATCTCGTCAAGCTCGAGGTGATCGGGGATGAGCGGACGCTGTTTCCCGATACGGCGGGCCTCATCGAGGCGGCGAAGATTTTGGTCAAGGAAGGGTTCGTCGTGCTGCCGTACACGAACGACGATCCGATCGTCGCGAAGAAATTGGTCGATATCGGTTGTCCGGCGGTGATGCCGCTGGCCGCGCCGATCGGCTCCGGCCTGGGCATTCGGAATCCGTACAATCTTAAAATCATCCTGGAGACCGTCAACGTGCCCATCATCGTCGATGCCGGGGTCGGCACGGCGTCCGATGCGGCACTGGCGATGGAATACGGGGCGGATGCCGTCTTGATGAACACGGCGATTGCGGGCGCCAAAGATCCGATCATGATGGCCGAGGCGATGAAGTACGCGGTCGATGCCGGCCGGTTGGCGTACAAAGCGGGTCGCATCCCGAGAAAGTTGTATGCGACCGCGAGCAGCCCGATCGAGGGCATGCTGTAGGAAGTGCTGAGTTGCGAGTGCTGAGCGGCTGAGTTCAAGAAGGAGCGACTGAAATGCTGGAAGAACAGGGAATCATCAGGGGTACGGATTCTGATGCCGGTCGTATCCTTCACCTTCTCAGCACTCAGCACTCATGACTCAGCATTCGTCACTCCCCTTCCATGTCCGTTGACTTCCGCGTGTACTTGGTGACCGATCGCACGCAGACCGGCGGGCGTCCTCTCGCCTCGGTCGTCGAAGACGCCCTCAAGGCGGGACTCAGGGCCGTGCAGGTGCGTGAGAAGGATGTGACCACCCGAGAATTGTTGGCGCTCGCATCCGCGCTTCTCACCTGTTGTCGGCGATACGGCGCGCGTCTGTTCATCAATGATCGAATCGATGTCGTTCTCGCGATCGGTGCGGACGGCGTCCATCTGCGTGCGGACAGCGTTCCCATTTCCGTCGCACGACGGCTGCTGGGCCGCGATCGACTGATCGGCGCGTCGACGCACTCGGTGGAAGACGCGATCGACGCGGCGGATGCAGGAGCCGATTTCGTGGTGCTCGGACCGCTTTACGACACGCCATCCAAACGAGCGTTCGGCGCCCCGCTCGGTCTCGATCCTCTTAGGGAGGCGGCATCGCGTTGTTCGATCCCCGTCTTCGGCATCGGCGGCATCGACGAAACGCGTGCGAAGGCCGTGCGACGGGCCGGCGGGTTTGGCGTGGCGGTGATCTCATCGATTCTCACTGCAGGAGATGTCGGGCAGGCGACCTGCGCGCTCGACCGAGCGGTGTCATCTACTTAGTTCGCCGGTCCGTCCGCTGCCGAAGCGATGAAGAGACGAGTGATGAAGGCCGCGCGTAGTTGACCCTTCTTGAGAGTCGATGATAAGATTTGCTCAAGTTGAGCGCCGATTCAACACATCTGCGTGATCGGGAGAACGTCCCATGGCCGATTCCAAGCGGAGTGCGGGCCGGCTCAGCTCCCTCCGTGACTCTGTCAAAAAAATCACTCAATGCCTCTCAGACGGAGATGTAAACGCCGTGAAAAAGAGTGACGAGCAGGCGCGCGAGATCGAAAAGCTCCATATTCAAATCCAATCCATGCAAGAAGAGCTGCGACAGCTCTATCACTCACGCTCCCAACTCGATCAAGCCCACAAGCAAAACGAAAAGTTGACCGCGACGCTCCAGGAAGCCAAGTCTCAGATTCAAGCGTTACGCGCGGAAGTGGAAAAGCTGACCGCGCCGCCGTCGACCTATGCGATCTTCTCGGCGATGAACGAGGACAAAACGGCGACGATCTATGTCGGCGGACGCAAGATGAAGGTCAACCTGCATCCGTCCATCAAGCCGCAGGAGTTGCGCAAGGGACAGGAAGTCATTTTGAACGAAGCGTTCAACGTCATCGAGAGCCGCGGGTTCGACGGTCAGGGAGAAGTCGTTCGACTGAAAGATCTCCTCGAGAACAACCGCGCCTTGGTCTCGCTCCATTTCGATGAAGAAAAAGTCGCGGAGTTGGCGGAGCCGCTGGTTTCCCAGCGGTTAAGCGTGGGCGACCATCTCCTCTACGACGCGCGCTCGGGCTATGTCATCGAGAAGCTGCCGAAGTCCGAGGCCGAGGAACTCGTGCTCGAGGAAGTTCCCGACGTTGACTACGAGCACATCGGCGGCCTGGGCAAAGAGATCGAACAGGTCCGCGATGCGGTCGAGTTGCCGTTCCTGTACCCCGACCTGTTCGCCGAACACAAATTGAGCCCACCGAAGGGCGTCTTGTTGTACGGCCCACCCGGCTGCGGCAAAACGTTGATCGCCAAGGCCGTCGCCAACTCGATCGCCAAGAAGCTCAAGCACCTGACGGGGAAGGAAATGCGAAGTTTCTTCCTGCACGTCAAAGGGCCGGAGCTGCTGAACAAGTATGTGGGCGAATCCGAACGGCAGGTCCGCGAGGTCTTCAAGAAGGCCAAGGAACGGGCGGTCGAGGGCAATCCGGTGATCGTGTTCTTCGACGAGATGGACGCGCTCTTCCGGACGCGAGGAACCGGAATCTCGTCGGACATCGAGTCGACGATCGTTCCACAGTTCCTGTCGGAAATCGACGGCGTGGAGCGGTTGCGCAACGTCATCGTGATCGGTGCGAGCAACCGGCAGGACTTGATCGACCCGGCGGTCCTGCGCGCTGGCCGGCTCGACGTCAAGATCAAAATCTCGCGACCGGACATGAATGCGGCGCGTGAGATCTTCTCCAAATATCTGTCCGTCGATCTTCCGTTTGCCGATGATGAAGTCACGCGCCATGGCGGCGACCGGCACACGATGGTCGATCATCTCATCGGCTTGACGGTGGAAGGGATGTATGCGACCTCGGAGGAAAACAAGTTCCTGGAAGTGACCTACGCGAACGGCGAGAAGGAAACCCTGTACTTCAAAGATTTCGCGAGCGGCGCGTTGATCGAAGGCATCGTCTCGCGCGCGAAAAAATATGCGATCAAGCGGGCGATCGCCAAGGAAGGAAAAGGCATCCGGGCGGACGACCTCATGCGGGCGGTCCGCGAAGAGTTCAAAGAGCACGAAGACCTGCCGAATACGACCAATCCGGACGACTGGGCGAAGATCGCCGGCAAGAAGGGTGAAAAGATCATCCATGTGCGGACGATCACGGCCGGGTCGACGGAATCACGACAGATCGAGACGATTACGACCGGTCATTACTTCTGAGCGTGCACCAAGTCGGAGGAGGAGTGGCATTGCAGCGTGTGTTGGGAACCGAAACAGAATTCGGCATCGCCGCCCGGGATAGTGAGTCGGTCGATCCCGTTTCGAATTCCATTCAACTAATCGGATACTATCCCTCCCTTCCGTCCCCGCAGGCCCTGTGGGACTACGAAAATGAAAACCCGCTGCTCGATATCCGGGGGTTTGAAGCGGAAGGCGAGCGGGAGCGCCCGGGGCCGGACTACAATCGCCTCCTGAACAAAGTCCTCGCCAACGGCGGTCGCCTCTACGTCGACGGTGCCCATCCCGAATACTCGACCCCGGAGTGCACGAACCCGCGCGAACTCGTCGCCTTTGAGCGTGCCGGGGAGCGCATCGCGGCCGAGTGCTTGCGTGCCATGGCGAAAGCTCGTGGCGGCTCACAGTTCGTGCTCTACAAGAACAACACCGACGGAAAGGGTAACAGCTACGGCTATCACGAAAACTATCTGTTGTCGCGGTCGGTCTCGTTCGACCGGATCGTCCGCGCGTTGGTGCCGTTTTTCATCACCAGGCAAATCTATGCGGGCGCCGGAAAGGTGGGCGCCGAGAACCAGACGTCGGCAACCCAGTACCAATTGTCCCAGCGGGCCGATTTCTTCGAATGCCTAGTCGATCTCAACACGATGGTGAAGCGGCCCATCATCAATACCCGTGACGAACCGCATGCCGATCCTGCCAAATATCGCCGGTTCCACGTGATCGTCGGCGACGCGAACATGGCGGAGTTGTCCACGTATTTGAAACTCGGCACCACGTCCCTCGTACTCGACGTGCTCGAAGCCGGGGCGGAGCTCCCCGCGATCGACCTTGACGATCCGGTCAAGACGATCAAGGACATCTCGCGGGACCTGTCGGTGAAACAATCGCTCAAGGTGAACGGCGGTGGCGTGACAACGGCGATCGAGGTCCAGCGCGCTTACCTCAAGGCGGCGCTCGATTTCTATGCCTGTCACGAACTGAATCAGGTGACAAAGGACGTGCTCGTGCGGTGGGAAGAGGTTTTGGATAAGCTGGAGCAGGATCCGATGCAGCTGGTCCGCGACCTCGATTGGGTGGCGAAGCGGCACATGATCGAGTCGTACATGGACCGAAAAAGCTGTGGATGGGACGATCCGCGCGTGGCTCTGCTGGATCTGCAGTATCACGACATCCGGCCGGAAAAGGGACTCTACTATACCCTCGAGCGCAGTAACCTGATCGATCGTCTCCTCCAAGACAGCGACATCGCCAAAGCCGAGCAGCAGCCGCCCACCGGGACCCGCGCCTATTTCCGCGGACAATGTCTGAAAAAATTCAGAAGCGAGATTTACGCGGCCAGCTGGACGTCCGTCCTGTTCGATGTCGGCAATACGACGATCAAGAAAATTCCTCTGATGGAACCCCTGCGCGGCACAGAGTCGCTGACCCGTGAGCTGTTGGAGGGATCCGATTCCGCCGAGTCATTGCTCGCCAAGCTCACTGCGTAGTATCCTCCCGCGACCGGTGCTCTGCCGGTTGATGCTCATGCGCGGTGATCGTGCCTCCCGCGTCCATGGATAACCAAGGAGTAGAATGAGACCACGCACAACCTTCTATGACGATGAGGGCCCGAGCTTTTTCGATTATCTGCTCCGTCACCGCCCCGATTTGGTCCCACCGGCGCGCACCTGGGAACCGTCGAGCCAGGCACCGGCGGGGCAGCACGCCACGACGCTTCCACCAGCCCCCCACGGCACGACGGTTCTCGCCCTGAAACATCGCGACGGCGTTGTTATTGCCGGAGACCGCCGGGCGACCGAAGGGTTCCAGATCGCGGGACGGCAAATGGAGAAGGTCTTCAAGATCGATGAGCATTCGGCGATGGCGATCGCCGGGACGGCGGGACCAGCCATCGAGATGGTCAAACTCTTCCAAACGGAGCTCGAGCACTACGAAAAGCTGGAAGGCGTCCAGCTCTCTTACGAAGGGAAAGCGAATAAGCTCGGGCAGATGATCAAGGCGAATCTCCCGATGGTCTTCCATGGCCTGATCGTCATTCCGATTTACGTCGGCTACGATCATCGGCGGACGGAAGGCCGCATCTTCAAGTACGACATCACCGGCGGCCGATACGAGGAGTCGGAGTACCATGCGGTGGGATCCGGCGGGAAGGACGCCCGCAATACCATGCGGGAACACTATCGGCGCAACTTGCCGGAGGAAGAGGCGCTGAAGATCGCGCTGCTGGCCTTGTACAATGCCGCCGAAGAGGATGTCGGGACGGGCGGGCCCGATTTGATCCGCGGCATTTATCCGACGGCCAAAGTGGTCAGCGCGGCGGGAATCGCCGAGATCGACGATCAGCGCATCGCGGCCTTGTACACTTCGCTCATCGCGGAACGGAAAAAGGAGTCATAAGATGGCGCTGCCCTACTACGTGTCGCCTGAACAGGTGATGCAGGACAAGGCCGAGTATGCCAAGAAAGGCATCGCCAAGGGCCGATCGATCATCGCGATGGAATACCAAGACGGCATTCTGCTCGTGGCGGATAACCCGAGTTCCTCGCTCTACAAAGTCTCGGAGATCTACGACAACATCGCCTTCTCAGGCGCCGGCAAGTACAGTGAGTTTGAGAATTTGCGGAAGGCCGGCATTCGCCATGCCGATCTGAAAGGCTTCATGTACAGCCGTGAGGACGTGACCGCACGGTCGCTCGCGAACGGCTACTCGCAGACACTCGGGACCATCTTCAGCCAAGAGCTCAAGCCGTTGGAAGTCGAGATTCTGGTGGTTCAAGTCGGCGAAGCCGGTCATCCGAATGAAATGTACCGGATCTCCTTCGACGGCAGCATCTTCGACGAACGGGGCTTCGCGGCGATCGGCGGACGGTCCGAGGCGTTGCAGGTCTTCCTCAAGGAGCGCTACAAGAACGACGGCCCGTCGCTGAAAACTGCCCTGTCGTTGTGCACGGCGGCGCTCGAGAACATCACCAACCAAAAGATGACGGCCGAAGGCTTGGAAATCGCGGTCCTCGATCGCACGCGGACCGGCCGAAAATTCCGACGTCTCTCTCACGCTGAGTCCCGCCAAATCCTCTCCTGACGGCGCGAAGTGGCCCGCGCGGTTGAAGAATCAGGGGCTCCGGTGTATGGTGAACGAGGTTCATCACTGGACTCTTCCATCGTGAAGACGCGCATTTTTGGCCTCGAGAACGAATACGGACTGATCTTTTCGCCCAATGGGCGTATCTACCTACCGATGGAGAAGGTCCTCGGATATATCTTCGAGGGCTTGATCCCGAATAGTTGGCCTTCCAATGCCTTTCTGGTGAACGGCGCACGATTTTATCAGGACACCGGGTGCCACCCGGAGTATTCGACGCCCGAATGCGACAACATCATCGACCTCGTCGTCCATGACAAGGCCGGGGAACGCCTCTTGGAAGCCTGCTTGCCGGCGGCCGAGGAGCGGTTGCGGGAGGAAGGGCTCTCGGGGGAGATCTATATTTTCAAGAACAATACCGACTCGCTTGGGAACACGTACGGCTGTCACGAAAATTACCTCATGCGCCGCGATGTGGACTTCTGGAAGGTGACGGAGCAACTGATTCCGTTTTTCGTGACCCGCCAGGTCTATTCCGGCTCGGGCAAAGTGCTGAAGGTCTCCGGGAAGCCGCAATTTTTTATCTCGCAGCGCGCGCAGCACATCCATGAGAAGACGTCCTCCTCGACGACGTCGTCCCGCAGCATCATCAACACCCGAGATGAGCCGCACGCCGATGCCGAGAAATATCGCCGTCTGCACATCATCGTCGGCGACTCGAACATGTCGGAATACGCCACATATCTGAAGGTCGGCACCGCGGCGTTGGTGCTCTCGATGATCGAGGAAGGCTATACCGTCACGGGGATGGAGCTGGAAGACCCGGTCAAGGCCATCCGGGAAGTGTCCCGCGATCCGACGCTCAAGAAAAAGGTCAAGCTCGACGATGGTCGTCAACTGAGCGGGATCGAGATTCAGCGCGTGTATCTGGAGCGGGCGCACGACTATTTGAGCATCGAGCCGCACGATCCGGTGCTCGACGACGTGTTGCACAAATGGAGCTATGTGCTCGACAGGCTGGAAGACGACCCGTCGGCGTTGACGCGCGAGGTGGATTGGATCGCCAAGCGGCACTTGATCCAGTCGTACGTCGAGAAGAAGGGGTGCGGCTGGGACGACCCCCGCGTGTTCCTCATGGACCTCCAGTACCACGACGTGAAACGAACCCGTGGGTTATACTATTTAATGGAGGCGCGTGATATGGTCGAGCGGATCGTCGATGAAGACGCGATTCAGCGCGCCATGTCCGTTCCGCCACAAACCACGCGCGCGAAAGTCCGTGGTGACTTCATCCGGTTTGCCCGCGCGAAGAATCGGTCTTATACCGTGGATTGGACCTATCTCAAATTGAACGGCTATTGGGAAGAGACGATCCTGTGCATGGATCCGTTCAGCAGCGTCAACCGACGTGTTGAAGAACTGGTGGCCCAGGTCGCCGGCCCCCGGTTCTATCGATAGGTTCCTCATGGACACGCCCTCCTCTGCGCCATCCCGGAGGCTTGATCGTCTGGCGATCATGGCGGTCGTCCTCCTCGCGAGCATCTTTCCCGTCGATCTGTTGACGAGCGCCCCTCCGGAACCACGCGGGGCCGACGGTCAGTTCAGCGGCAAACAGGGCGAAGTGCTCCTCGTTCGTGTTCCGGCTGACGGCCAGACGACTGCCGTCAGTGGCCGGTTCTTATCCCGGCAGATCCCGTTCTTCTTGGACGACGGAGATGCCCGGCGGTCCTACATTGGACTGGTGGGGATCGATTTGGAAGACGCACCCGGGACGCACGAATTGGCGCTCGATATCGTCTCGCCGAGCGGGCATCGCAAGCTCAGCTACAACGTCCTAGTGATGAAGGCGAAGTATCCCGTTCAGCATCTGACCCTGCCGAAAGACAAGGTCGACCTCGATGAAGACAGTCTCGTGCGCGTGAAGGCTGAGCAAGAGCAGGTGCGCCTCGTGCTGAATGCGGTGACTGACCAGCGGCTGTGGCGTGATCTCTTCCTGCAACCCCTGCAAGGCCCGGTCACTGGCGCCTTCGGCCGATCGCGTGTGATCAACGGGCAATCACGCAATCCACACAACGGCGAGGATATTGCCGCTCCCATGGGGGCCGAAGTGCTTGCCATGAACGACGGGATTGTCCGACTGACCGTCGATCACTTCTTCTCAGGCAAGGGCATCTTCATCGATCACGGCCTCGGCCTCTACTCGATGTATTTTCACCTATCGGAGGTCCTCGTCCGGGACGGACAAGCGGTCAAGCGCGGCGAGGTGATCGGCAAGGTGGGTGCGTCGGGCCGAGCGTCGGGTCCTCATCTGCACTGGGGCGTTCGTGTCAACGGCGCGCGCGTGGATCCCTTCTCCCTGATCAAGCTGTCCCTCAACCACCGTCAACCCCTCCAATAGCGTTCGCCCGGCAACCGGCGTCCGGCTCCCGTCGCCGGGCTAGACGTTGGTATGGATGCTCGAAGGCGTGGTATTGAGCGCCCGTGCGGCGGCCGCCGACAAGGCGGCGTCGGTCTCGTGGTTCAGGGCATAGAGACGGAATTGGATCAGACGCGTAGGGAGCAGGTCGAGGAACTCTTCCAGCGGCTCTGTCGAAATCGAGTTCGTTCCCGGGTCGTAGACGAATAGCGGCGTGACGCGCGTGTCCTTCGGGTCAGGCCGTGGATCGAGCGGCGCCATATCGACGTTGAAGCGAAGCGAGTGCAGGTCTTGTGGTAATTCTTTTTGAATCTGCTTGTGGAAATGCATGGCATCGGGAAAATCCATTCCCCGTGCCCGGCCCTTTTCTTTCAGCACGGTGTTGTACGCCATCTTCCATTTCACGTCGCGGCTCAGAATTCGGGCCCACTCCTCGCCGAGCGCCCGTCGCTGGGGATGGCGCGACCCCTTCCAGCTCCGCACTTCTTCGAGCAACGACCAATCCGTCAGCGTGAGATAGCGATCCATCTGCTTCAGTGGATTGCCGGGGAAGATCAGCGGCATCGTGTCGCCGAAAATCTCGCGCAAGTGAATGTCAATGGCGCGCGTCGTGCGGTGGTAATAGACGTTCGAGTACAGGTACATCCGCGTGTTCAGAAACATGTGCAGCGCCGGGAGCCCGTTCTTGTGAATCGTGAAGCCCTTGTTGGTGATCAACGTGTAGTGAATCAACCGAGTCAAGTCGACTGGGCCTACGGCCACGCCGCACATGTAGGAGTCGCGGAGGACGTAATCCAAGTTGTCCCCGGTGTAGCTGCCGGAAATGACGGGCTGCAGCACGTTGAGCCAGAATGGCAACCGGGAGTTGTCCTTGCCCTTGTCTTTGAGAATCAAATGGGCGATCTGAACCGGATCGAGTTCCTCACCTTTTCGGAATGGTCCCGACGGGCTGCGTCGGATTTTGCGAATGATGGGTCCGAGATGATCGCGGATGATGACCTGCCCGAGCTTCTCATGGGTGAGGTGATAGGTCGCCAGAAAATTATCATCGAAAAAATGGCAGAAGGGGCCGTGCCCGATGTCGTGCAGTAAAGCGGTAATGCGCAAGAGTTCTTCGACGTAGTGGAGGGATGGCACGTCGCGGCAGACGCTTTCCAAGAATGGGTAGAGATGCCGGGCAAACCGACCGGCGACGTGCATCGTGCCGAGTGAGTGTACGAAGCGGCTATGTTCGGCCGACGGATAGACCCATCGCGCGCTTTGCAGTTGATAGATGTACCGCAGCCGCTGCATCCACGGCGAATCGATGAGATCCTTTTCGGTGCACTCGTGCCGATCGGGCGTCGAGTACGGGACCGTGAAGGAAATGTATTCGTGAATCGGATCGGCGATCAACGCCGAGCCGTCATAGATGGTATGCGGAGCGGGCGCGCGCAGCTTCATCGGGCGGCTGGCTGTGACGGGTTCATCTTAACGCAGCGTTGTCAGGTCGGCAACTGCTCGATGGCCGAGGGGTGACGTGCGCGATACCGCGAGATGAACCAGTACGCGACGGGATAGCTCAGGAGCGCGGCGACGACGCTCAATACCAACCCGCCCACCACGAAGGGCAGCAGATAGGGAAGGATTTGGCGGTAGAGGGCATTGAGGCTCAAATCATCCCAGGCAAACGGTGGCACGGAGGGGAGACCGAGGACTTGGAAACCCACCCAGACGGTGGCACCGAGGATCGGCACGAGCGTCCACGGGTTGTTCAACAGTGCGCCGGCCATCAACGCTAAGAAATTGAGGCGAAAGGCCCACGTACAGAACAGCACCATCACGGTATGGAGGCCGTACGTCGGTGAAAAGGCGATGAAGACGCCGGTCGCGAAGGCCAACGCGGTGCGATGCGGCGATTCATGGAGATGCAGGATCTGCGTGAGGTGCGAGCGCACACGATCTAGTGACAACACGGCGTCTCTCGTCGGGGTGAACGCTTCTGAAAATGTTCATAGCTTAGCAGTGGAAGTGGCCGCCGCTTCCCATTCGCTTCCTTCAGCATGATCCCCGCGCTCTTCGGTTGGATACGACCGATGGGGGTCAGCGGGCAACGGAGTCGCCGGCCGAGACGTTGGGCCAGCGCGGCCTTGGTGGGTGGCACCGCCAGTAGCAATTCATAGTCTTCGCCGCCCTCAAGCGCAACGTCCGCTGCCTCCTGTTTCGTAACCGCGGCGTAGGCTCTCAAGGCCTCCGAAAGCGGGAGCGCGGTCTTGTCGATCTCGGCCCCGACCCCGCTCTCTCCGCACAGATGGCGGAGATCGCCTGACAATCCGTCGGAGATGTCGATCGCCGCACTGGCGAGCCGTCGCGCGCTCAGCAGTTGCGCGATCTCGAGCCGCGGTGTCGGTTCGAGATGGCGGGAGATGAGATGACTGGCGTCGTTGCCCGGCACGCGATGACGAACGTCATGCGGACCTTTGCGGAGCAGATCCAAGCCCGCGCGCGAATCGCCAAGCGTACCCGTGACGTAGATGGCATCGCCGGGCTGCGCGCCGGTTCGCATGAGTGCCAGGCCGCGTGGAACGCTTCCCATGACTGTCAGACTCACGAACACGCCGTGGTGCGAGGCCGACGTGTCGCCGCCGATGAGTTGCACGCCATATGGTCGCGAGGCCCGCCACAGGCCGCGGTAGAGTTGATGAATCTCCTCGGCTCGCTGACCCACGGGGACGGCGATCGACACGAGCAGATAGTCGGCTCGGCCGCCCATCGCGGCGATGTCGCTCAAGTTCGCGACAGCCGCTTTGACTCCCACTTGCTCCCAGGTCGCCGTCGCGCGATCGAAGTGCACACCCTCGGCCAGGAGGTCCGTTGTGATGAGGAGGTCGCGTCCGGCGGAGGGACGAATCACCGCCGCATCGTCGCCGATGCCGCGTATCACGAGGCGACCGGTTTCGCCAAAGCGTTTCTGAATCTGCGCAATGAGGGCGAATTCGCGGAGAGGGGCCTGCGCTCGGCGTCGCGCGACACGCGGCATGTCAGGACGGGACGGGAGCCACGGTCACCGAGGGCGCGATCGGCTGCGGACGGGGCGTGCGGCGAGCATGCCCGAGCCCGTTCCCTTCGGGCTGTGGATGGGCACGCCGGGCCTGCTTTCCGCGTCGCGCGGCAGCCGGCATGCGCAGCCCCGCCTTGATCACTTCGTCCATCGTTTCGGCAAAGACCAGCCTGACGCCGCGGATCAGGTGCTTCGGAATCTCATCGAGATCTTTCTGATTCCGCTTCGGGAGAATCACCGTCGAGATCTTCGCGCGTTTGGCTGCGAGAATTTTTTCCTTCAGCCCGCCGATCGGGAGCACGCGTCCGCGCAGCGTCACTTCCCCGGTCATCGCGACGTCCCGGCGGACCGGAATGCTCGAGAGGATTGACGCGATGGCCGTGGCCATCGTGATGCCGGCCGAGGGACCGTCTTTGGGAATCGCGCCAGCCGGAACATGTATATGAATGTCGTACTTGGCGAAGACGTCCGGCTTGATGCCCAGCAGCCGTTCGCGCGACCGCACGTAGCTCAACGCCGCCTGCGCCGATTCTTTCATCACGTCGCCCAAGTGGCCTGTCAACGTGAGGATGCCTTTGCCCTTCATGACGGTCGCTTCGATATAGAGCACGTCCCCGCCGCTTTCCGTCCACGCGAGACCCGTCGCCACGCCCACTTCATCTTTTTCCTGCTCGGCCTCGGGCAGGTATTTGGGCACGCCCAAATATTTGTTGACGTTCGCCGGCGTCACGGTGTGGTCCTTGGTCTTTCCTTCGGCCACCTTCTTGGCGACCTTGCGCATGACGTTGGCGATTTCCCGGTCCAGGTTCCGTACACCGGCCTCCCGGGTGTAATGCGAGATGATCGTCCGTAACCCCGGTTCCGTGATGCGGACGTGCGACTCCGTGATGCCGTGTTCCTTGAGCTGACGCGGGATCAAATACCGCTGCGCAATCCCGACTTTTTCTTCCTCCGTGTAGCCGGGGATCTCGATGATCTCCATCCGGTCACGCAGCGCGCTGTGGATCGGGTCCATCAAGTTCGCCGTGGTCACGAACATCACGTCGCTCAAGTCGAACGGGACGCCGAGATAGTGATCGCTGAAGGCGTGATTCTGCTCGGGGTCGAGGACTTCGAGCAGCGCGGCGGACGGATCGCCGCGGAAGTCCTGCCCGATCTTGTCGACCTCGTCCATCATGAACACGGGATTGTTCGTGCCCGCTTGCTTGAGGCCTTGAATGATCCGGCCGGGCAGGGCGCCGACATACGTCCGGCGATGGCCCCGGATTTCCGCTTCATCGCGGACGCCGCCGAGACTGATGCGCACAAATTCCCGACCGAGTGCGCGCGCGATCGATTTCCCGAGCGATGTCTTGCCGACGCCCGGCGGGCCGACGAAGCAGAGAATCGGCCCCTTCATCTTGTCCTTGAGTTTGCGCACCGCCAGGTATTCGAGAATCCGCTCCTTGACCTTCTCCAAGTCGTAGTGGTCCTCGTCCAGCACCTTGGCCGCGGCCTTGATGTCCAGATTGTCCTTCGACTTCTTGTTCCACGGCAGATCGACCATCCACTCCAAGTACGTGCGCACGGTCGCCGATTCCGCCGTGTCCGGATGCATCTTCTCAAGGCGCTTGAGCTGCTTCTCGCACTCCTTGAGCACCTTGTCGGGCATTTTGGCTTCTTTGATCCGCTTGCGAAACTCGGCGACCTCCTCGCCGCGCTCGTCGAGTTCACCCAGTTCTTTCTGGATGGCCTTGAGCTGCTCGCGCAAGAAGTATTCACGCTGCGTCTTGTCCATCTCGCCCTTCGCCTGGGCTTGAATCTTCTGCTGCATCGAGAGGACGTCGACTTCCTTGGTCAGGATTTCGCTGACCCGCTTCAACCGGACGATCGGGTCCTCGATCTCCAACACGGATTGCGCGACCTCGACCTTGACGCCGAGATTGGAGACGACCATGTCCGCGAGGCGACCCGGGTCTTCGAGATTCTCGATCACGACCATCACGTCCGGCATCAGCACCTTGCCGAGCCCGATGATGCGCTCGAGCTGCTCCTTGACCGTCCGCATCACCGCCTCGGCTTCGAGCGGTGTCCCGGTCGGTTTCGCGTCCTGGATCTTGGCGATCCGCACCGAATAGTACGGCTCTGTCTGGATGTACTCTTGCACGCGCGCTTTGGAAATGCCTTGGACGAGGATCTTGATCCGTTCGTCGGGCAACTTGAGCATGCGCATGATGATGCCGACGGTGCCGACCGTATGGATGTCGTCGGCGGTTGGATTCTCCACGTCCAACGCTTTTTGTGTCGCGAGGAAGATCATGCGATTGCCGGCGAGCGCCGCCTCGATCGCTTTGATCGACATGTCACGGCCGACGAACAACGGGAGCACCATGTACGGAAATACCACGATGTCGCGCACCGGCAGGAGCGGCAACTGCTCCGGCACCTCGGTGTTTTGAATGTCGCGATCGGCTTGTTCGGCTGCCATGGTTAGGGCTGATCCGCCATTGACGTCATCAGGTACACGGGAGCCGGCTGCATCACGCGATGAAGCCGTGGCTCACCGACTCGCCTCTAACAAGGATCCGTTGCGTCGGCGCAACTGTCGGAGGTATTGGGCGAACGGCGGGCCTAGCGTGGGATTCTTCAGCGCAAATTCGACGGTGGCTTTCAAGAAGCCCAGTTTCTCACCGGCATCGTGGCGCTGGCCTTCGATTTCCACCGCAAACATGGGGCGCCGCTTGGCCAGGACCCGGAGCGCATCAGTCAGCTGGATTTCGCCGTTCTTACCGGGCGAGATGCGGCGAAGAATCGGGAAGATATCGGGCGTGAGCACGTAGCGGCCGATCACGGCGTACAACGACGGCGCCTGTTCCGGCGCGGGTTTCTCGACGAGGTCATCCACCCGGTGGAGGCCGCCGTTCATCCGGTGGTGCGCGATGATGCCGTAGCGGCTCACCTCCTGGCGCGGCACCTTCTTGACGCCCAAGACCGAGCCATGGCGGGTATCGTAGATTTGGATGAGCTGCGCCAGGCCGGGCACGGGGGCATCGATCACTTCATCGCCCAGGATGACCGCAAACGGCTCGTCCCCGACCAAATGTTGTGCGCACAGGACGGCGTGCCCCAGGCCTCTCGCTTCAGGCTGCCGAACGTAGCAAAAGTTCGCCAACTCCGAGATGCGCCGCACCTCCTTGAGAAGGCCGTCCTTCTTGTTCCCCTTGAGGTTTTCTTCAAGCTCGAATGACCGGTCGAAATGGTCTTCGATCGCACGCTTTCCGCGTCCGGTGACGATAATGATGTCTTCGATGCCCGAGTTGACCGCCTCTTCGACCGCATACTGGATCAATGGCTTGTCGACGAGCGGCAGCATCTCCTTCGGGGAGGCTTTCGTAACGGGCAGGAAGCGGGTCCCAAGGCCGGCAGCAGGGATCACGGCTTTGCGAACCGGCGGAACCGACATGAGCGGATACTATGAGATGAGTCGACGGAAAGTCAAGAAACCGAAAAGCCCGTAAGGCGCTGTGGCGTGTGAACAACGCCCGTCGAATGTGCTTTACATTGGTCGGAACGATCTCTATAATTCCTGAGCTTTTTCAAAATCTTTTATGGTAAGGGTCATCGGAGCCTCCGCGCCGCCCGATCAGCGGTCTCGAGTAGAGCAAGCCCAGGCGTCTCCAGCTGTCCGTTTGGGACAGCTCACGGCAATCCGTCTCGATCTTCATCGCCATGGCCTCGGTGCCGATCTGAACACCGGTCAGTCCACCTCTTCCCGAAATGGTCCGCAGGTACACTCAGAAAGGCTGCGGTGACCGATCGCCTCGGGACTTGGCTGACTGTTCTCGTCGTCATTATCGTCGGTCTTCTTCCCCCCGGTCTTTTTCTCGAAAGCATCGGAGCGGAAGAGGGGCCGGCCAAGGTGGCTTCGATCGAATTCCGTGGCAACAAGCGGATTGAAGAGCCGGCCATCAGAGGCCGGCTGACATTGAAGGTCGGCGATCCCTACACGGCCGAAGCGATTCGAGCGCAGATTCGTCTGATCTATGAGATGGGGTTTTTCGAGGACGTGCAGATCGAGACCGATCGAACCGCCGCCGGCATCGTGGTCACGTTCCTGTTGACGGAAAAGCCCTTCATCACCGACGTCGTCTTTGACGGCAACGAGAACTTCACCGATGATAAGTTGAAAGAAAAAATTACCATCCGCAGTCAATCCTTTTTGGATCAGCAGCAGGTCAAGGAAAGCGCCGAGAAGATCCGGCTCGCCTATCAGGAAGACGGCTATTATAAGGCGGAGGTGATCCCGATCATTCAGGCCATCGAAGAGGACCGCAAGCGCTTGACGTTTTTCATCAAAGAAGGCGATCGCGCGAGGGTCAAGAAAGTCGTCTTCGAGGGGGCGACGGCGATGACCAAAAAGGAGGCTTTCGCCGTCATGGCGACCCGCGAATGGGTGTCTTTCTGGGATACGCTGAAGGGCAAGGGGTTGCCGTCGGTCTTCACGGATGCCGGGATTTTAAAGCGCGAGGAGCTGGCGAACGACGTCGAGCGAATCCGCGAAGTGTACATGAACAAGGGGTACTTGAACGTCCAGATCGGCTTGCCGACGATCGAACTGACCGAGGACAAGAAGTGGTTTATCGTGACATTCGTCATCGTCGAAGGCGATCAGTACACGTTCGGGGACATCGGATTTCGCGGCAACACGGTCTTCGAGGACGAGGAGCTCCGAGCCGGGATGGGCTTCAAAACCGGCGACACGTTTCAACGCGCAAAGATTCGTGACGAGATCACCCGGCTGACCGATTTGTACGGCGCCAAAGGGTATGCCTTCACCGAGGTCAACCCGACGGTCAATCCCGATGCGAAGACGAAAACGGCCGGCGTGATCTTCCACATCAAGGAAGGCGACCTCATCCGCGTCCGTGAGATTCACATCACCGGGAACGACAAGACGCGCGACAACGTGATTCGTCGTGAGCTGCGCGTCAACGAGCAAGAAGTCATCGACACGACCGCGATGAAGCGCAGCTTCCAACGCCTCAATAACCTGAACTTCTTTGAAACGGTCGAAATCCTCCCCAAACAGGTCGAACCCGACAAGGTCGATCTCGATGTCAAGGTGAAGGAAAAATCCACCGGCGCCTTCAGCGTGGGCGGCGGCTTCAGCACACTGGATCGATTCGTCGCGATTGCCGACATCACGGAAGGCAACGTATTCGGCACCGGGAATCTCGTTCGCGTCCGCGGGCAGTTGGGCCAACGTCGATCATTGGGGTTGGTCACGTTCCGGAACCCGTACCTGCAGGACTCGCTGACGTCGATGCAGGTCGACGTCTATCGCACGCTCACCAACTATTTGACGTATCGGGAAGATAAGTCCGGCGCGAGCGTGACATTCGGCCGCTGGTTCTCGGAATACGTCTCGGGCAGCTTCAGCCCGACGTTCGAGCATTTCAAGTACAGCGATCCGCTGCCGACGGCTCCGGCGTTCATCCTGCAGCAGATCGGCTCCTTTACGACGACCGGCTTTCGAAGTTCCTTGGCCCGTGATACGCGCGATTATTTTCTCGATCCCCGGCGCGGCATGCGGAACGCGATCAACTTCGACTTCGGGACCCCGGCGCTGGGCGGCAATACCAATTTCTATAAGGTGACGGTCGACACCATCAAATACACGCCGTTGTTCTGGGACACCCGCTGGTCGATCCGCGGCCGGTTCGGCACGGTTGAAGGCCTCGCGAATAAACCGATTCCGCTGACCGAACGCTACTTCGTCGGTGGTATCAACACCATGCGCGGCTTCCAATTCGGCCGTGCGGGCCCCGTCACCCCCGATCACTCGCTCCTGGGCGCGAACCGCGAGATCATCATCAACAACGATTTCATTTTTCCGATCTCCAAGGAAGCCAAACTCAACGGCGTGATCTTCTTTGACTACGGCAAAGGGTTCGGCGAAGGGGAAAGCTTGAGCTTCAATCTCCGAAAAGCGGCCGGCGTCGAGGTGCGGTGGATCTCGCCGTTCGGGCCCTTGCGGGTTGCTTATGGGTTCAACCTCGATCCGAATCCCGGCGAGCGCAAGGGCGTGTTTGAATTCTCGGTCGGCTCGTTGTTCTAACGTGCCGTCTGTCATGGAGTATGATGCCTAGTTGGAAACCAGCGATGAGCACGACGAGAATCACGGCGGAAACGTGGAGGGTTGTTGCCGTCGCGGCCGGGCTCATCCTGAGCGGCTGTCACTTGGCGCCTGCGACGTCTCCCGCTTCCCCATCAGCATCGGCCACATCGCGCGATGTGGCACCCCGCTCTTCCGTGAAGCTCGGCGTGGTCGACCTCCCAAAAATCCTGCTCGAGACCGAAGCCGGGAAAAAAGCCAGGGAATCGCTCAATACCTTCATGAAGAACCGGCAGGCGGTGATCGAATTGGAAGAAAAAGAACTGAAGCGCATGGAGGAAGACCTGATCAAACAGGCGAGCGTCCTCAGCCCGAATGGCCGCAAGGATCGGGAGGATTTGCTTCGACGCCGAGTGGTGGAATTCCAGCAGCGAGCCAACGAAATGAATCGCGAGGTTCAGGAAAAGCAAAAGGAGATCCTGGAAGGATTCCGCGATCGCACCGAACGAATCGTTTCGAAGGTCGCGCAGGAAATGGGGCTTTTGATGGTGATGGAAAAGGGCAAGGGCGGCCCGACGATCTACAGCGACGCGTCTCTCGACATTACCGGTCGCGTGATCGAAGATTTGAACAAAGAAGCGCCCTAGCGCGGAGGGATCAGTATGCGGGTGAGGTTGTCGGGTCGCGCGAGGCGACGTCACGATCAAGTGTTAGGCATGGCCGTCTCGGTCGCCGCCATCGTGATGGGGCTGACGGCCGATGTCGCGCCGGCGGCCGAGTCGTACAAGGTCGGCGTCGTGGACCAGCAGGCGGTACTGGAGCGCTCGAAGGCGGGCAAGCGGGCGTTGGAAGGGCTGAAGGAGTTCAGTGCGGCACGGCAGCGAATCGTGTCGGCCGACGACGAGGAACTCAAGAAGCTCGAAGCGGAGCTGAAGAGCCAGGACAGCGCGCTGACCGAGGCACAGAAACACGATAAGCAAGAGCAGTTCCGGGTCAAGTTCGAGGGCTATCAGCGTCGGCTCCAAGATTTCAACCGAGAGATCCAGGCCAAGCAGAAAGAGTTGGCAGAGGAGTATCAGAAAAAGATCGATCAGGCGGCCGCAGCCGTTGCCGAGAAGGCGGGGTATGCGGCAGTCCTGGACAAGGGCAATGATGCCACGATCCGGATCGTCATCTATGCAAACGAGTCGATCGACATCACGGATCAGGTCTTGAAAGAATTCGACCGTCAAAACAAATAGGAAGGGCAGAGACGTATGCCGAAGTTCGACATCAACGAGATCCGGGCGACCCTTCCGCATCGGTACCCGTTTTTGCTGGTCGATCGCATCGAAGAGATGGAGGTGAGTCAGCGGATCGTCGGCATCAAGAACGTGACCGCCAACGAGCCGTTCTTCCAGGGACATTTTCCTGAGCGTCCGATCATGCCGGGGGTCCTGCTGTTGGAAGCGATGGCGCAAGTGGGCGGGGTCCTCGCGTTCAAGTCCACGCCGGGCGACGGAAGGCCGGTCGTGTACCTGACCGGCGTGGAGAAGGCCAAATTCCGAAAGCCGGTTGTGCCGGGCGATCAACTCCGGTTTGAGGTGACGGTCATCAAGCAGCGGATGCCCTTTTGGAAAATGCAAGCGAATGCGTACGTGGACGGTGAGGTGGTCTGCGAGGCGGAGATGACCGCCATGGTGACGCTCGATGGGAAGCAATAACACGGACAGTCAATCGTTCCTCGTCACCCGGCGAGCCATCACCGGCTCCCGCGCCGGGGGCCGACGAACGATGCGCCTTGTACGATCAGCCGTGTATGAATAACGGCCACTACCAAATCCGGAGGACAGCGTGCAGATACATCCCACCGCAGTCGTGCATCCGAAGGCCGAGTTGGGGGCCGACGTGACGATCGGGGCCTTTTCAACGGTCGGGGAGCACGTCAAGATCGGGCGCGGAACGGCGATCATGTCCCACGTGAACGTCGACGGCTGGACCGAGATCGGCGAGCGATGCCAGGTCTATCCGTTTGCCTCGATCGGCACGGCGCCCCAGCACCTCCAGTACAAGGGAGAGCCGACCCGGGTCATCATCGGCCATGACAACATCCTCCGGGAATACGTGACCGTGAATCGCGGGACGGTCTTCGGCGGCGGCGCGACGACGATCGGGCACCACAACTTCTTGATGGCCTATTGCCATGTGGCGCACGATTGTCACCTTGGCAGCCACCTGATCATGGCGAATTCCGCGAGCCTTGCCGGCCATATCACCATAGGCGACCACGCGATCATCGGCGGCCTCAGCGGCATTCATCAATACGTCCGCATCGGCGCCTATTCGATGATCGGCGGTTGCTCGGCGCTGGGCCGCGATGTCCCCCCGTTCACGCGAGCGGCCGGCGGCTATCGCGCAAAGCTGTACGGGCTCAATACGATCGGCCTCAAGCGCCATGGGTTCTCCAATGATCGCATTTCGGCGCTCAAACATGCCTACGATCTCCTGTTCCGCTCCGGGTTGATGATGGCCGAGGCGGTCAAGCAGGCGCGTGATGAGTTCAAGGAATGGCCCGACGTCCAGGAATTGATCACATTCGTCGAGACGACGAAGCGCGGCGTCTGCCGATCGGTGGCCTCTGAGATGGAGGATGAGGAATAGTGTCGCTCTCTCCCGTCGGCACCCCCATCGATCGGCCTGTTGCCGACCGCCGCATTGGGCTCATCGCCGGGAACGGTCGCTTTCCCATCATCTTTGCCGAGAACGCGCGCCGCATGGGCTACAGCGTCTCGGCCGTGGCCCATATCGGCGAGACAGCGCCCGAACTGGCCGATCACGTGGAACGCATCCATTGGATCAAGATCGGGCAGTTCAACAAGCTCATTCATGCCTTGAAAAGCGACGGCGTGGTCGAGGCGGTCATGCTCGGCGGAATTTCCAAGACCCACGTCTTCACCACGGTTCGTCCCGACTTCCGCGCGCTCGCGCTCGCCAGTCGTCTGCGGGTCTGGAAGGACGATATGATCCTCCGGGAAATCGCGGCCGAGTTGGAGCGCGAAGGCATCTCGATCCGAGAGTCCACCTTCGGCTTGACCGGCATCCTCGTCGAAGAGGGGCCGATGACCAAACGGAAGCCGACCGAGAAGGAATGGGAGGACATCCGATTCGGGTGGGAGATGGCGGTGGAAATCGGCCGGTTGGACATCGGACAGTGTGTGGTCGTGAAGGATCGCGTCGTCGTCGCGGTGGAAGCGGTCGAAGGGACCGACGAGACGATTCGGCGGGGCGGGACGCTCGCGCGGGACGGCGCCGTGGTCATCAAGCGAAGCAAGCCGCAGCAAGACTTGCGGTTCGATCTACCGGCCGTCGGGCCGCGGACCATTGAGACGATGGAGTCGGTCGGGGCGGCGGTTCTGGCCGTGGAAGCCGCGCGCACGGTGCTCCTCGATCGCGAAGAGACGATCCGCCGCGCAACCCGTGCGAAAATTGCGATTGTGGGGCTCACTGAAAAGGCTGATCGTCATTCGTGAATCGGTCATCGCGAGGATTCGCAGACACGGGCCTGACGGATTCTTCCAACTGTAACTAGTGTCCTGTCTCTGAAGTGCGCTGACAAAATCGAGCCACGCTGGCCAGGAT